>JASGDW010000237.1:0-14603 GCA_047606965.1 Microbacterium sp. | reverse complement strand
TGCAACGCGTGGCCCGCGTCGTAGGAGGTGCAGCGTCCGCCCTCGTGGCACATGCACTCCGCAGCCGATCGCACCTCGATGTGGCGCGCGGGGCGGGCGGGGTGGGACACGATCTTCTCCGATGGTCGGGTTCGGACGGCATGAACGCTACGCAACGCGGTCCGGATGCGCACGGCGGACGACACACGGAGCAACATTCCGCGCCGCCGCCCGGCTGTCGGGCCGGCGGCGCTTTCGGTTAGGCTGGACGCCGGGAAGGAGGGCCACGTGGACGAGAACCGCGATCACGCGAGGGGCGAGATCCATCGCACTCCCGGCGGGGCGCCGCACGACACGACGCAGACGTTCGGGCACGACTCCGACCTGTCCTTCGTGCCCTTCGGCAGCGAGCTGACAGACGCTGAGATGGAGGCGATCGAGGCGCTGCCCTCGCGGTCGGCGCTGCTGATCGTCCGCTCCGGCCCCGCCGCCGGCGCCCGTTACCTGCTCGACACGGACGTGACCACGGTGGGCCGCCATCCCGACGCCGACATCTTCTTCGACGATGTGACCGTCTCCCGCCGTCATGCCGAGGTCACCCGCGTGGGCGCCGCGTTCGAGATCGTCGACCAGCGCTCGCTCAACGGCACGTACGTCAACGGGGAGCGCGTGGACCGCTCAGTGCTGGTCAACGGCACCGAGGTCCGCATCGGCAAGTTCCGTCTCACCTTCTTCGTCTCGCCCGCCGATCTGCCGGCGGACGAGTGATGGCGGCGGCGACCGCCCGCGGCGCCGCGCCGCACGGACTGCTCAGCATCGGGCAGGTGCTGGCGCTGCTCGAGCCGGATTTCCCTGCGCTCACCTCGAGCAAGCTGCGCTTCCTCGAGGTGCAGGGCATCGTCACGCCGCGTCGCACCCAGTCGGGCTATCGCAAGTTCGCGCCCGCGGACGTCGAGCGGCTGCGCCTCGCGCTCACGCTGCAGCGCGATCACTATCTGCCGCTGCAGGTGATCCGGGAGTACCTGGACGACGTCGCCGCCGGCTCCTCGCCCGCCCTGCCCGCAGGGGTGCCACGATCGATCGTGCCGCCGGCGCGCCGGTTCCGTCGCGACGACCTGCTGCGCGAGGCCGCCGCACCGTCCCAGCTGCTCAACGACGCCATCGGGCTCGGGTTGATCCCCGGCGGCGACAGCTACGACGACCGCGCGCTGACGATGCTGCGCTCGCTCGTCGCGCTCGACCGTCACGGCATCGAGCCGCGTCACCTGCGGGCGCTGCGCCAGAGCGCGGAACGCGATGTGGCGCTGGTCGAGTCCGCACTGGCGCCGTTGCGCCGCCGTTCGGATGCCGCTGCACGCGGGCGCGCCGCCGAGGTCGCCGGCGAGCTGTCGCGACGGCTCGGCGAGGTGCGCGAATCGCTCGTGAGGCAGGCGCTCGAACGGCTCGAAGGCTGAGAGGCGACACGCCGGGCCCGTGACGCGGATGTCGTTGCCCCGCCCCGGCGCCTCCTCTAGCGTGGGAGAAGACCAGGTGGGAAAGGAGGGCGCACGGATGGACGCAGGCGAACCGATCGGCGAGGCCCGGCTCGCATCCGACCTCCTGTTCACGGACGGGCTTCCCCGGCTCGACGACGAGGTCGGCTACCGCGGGGCGCACGCCGCCCGAGCGGCCGGCATCACCTATCGCCAGCTCGACTACTGGGCGCGAACCGAGCTGGTCGAGCCGACCGTGCGCGGTGCGAGCGGATCCGGATCGCAGCGGCTGTACGGGTTCCGCGACATCCTGGTGCTCAAGCTCGTCAAACGACTGCTGGACACCGGCATCTCGCTGCAGCAGATCCGTGTCGCCGTCGAGCAGCTGCGGGCCGCCGGCATCCGGGACCTCGCGGGGACCACGCTGATGAGCGACGGCGCCTCGGTGTATCTCTGTACCTCGAACGACGAGGTCATCGACCTCGTCAGCCGTGGCCAGGGGGTGTTCGGCATCGCGGTGGGCAAGGTGCTGCGGGAGGTGGAGTCGACCCTCGTCGAGTTCGACCCGCAGTCTCCCGACGCCGCCGACGAGCTCGCCGCCCGCCGCGCCCGTCGCACCGCCTGACGCGCCGCGCGCTCAGGCGGCGGAGGTGCTGTCCTCGGGGGCGGGGATGCGGCCGGTGCGGATGATCCGGTCCAGCAGGGCGTCGAAATCGGCGGCGAGCTCCTGCGCCGAGTCGCCCGGCCAGATGTGCAAAGGCTTCGCAGCGCCCTGGGCCTGCTGCAACGACGTGCGCTCCGGCAGCTGCGGCGACAGCACGAGAGGGCCGAACATGTCGCGCAGCTCCTTGATGCGGAACTGGTGCTCGATCGACTGCGGGCGCACCCGGTTCACGACGATGCCGAGCGGCTGGAGCCGGGGGGACAGCCCGCGGCGGATCTCCTCGATGGCGCGCAGGGCGCGGTCGGCGGCCGCGACCGAGAACAGGCCCGGCTCGGTGACGACGATGACCCGGTCGGATGCCGCCCAGGCGGTGCGCGTGAGCGCGTTGAGCGAGGGCGCGCAGTCGACGAGCACGAGGTCGTAGTCGGCTTCGACGGTCGCGAGCGCCTCTTCGAGCTTCCACACGTCGCGCACGCTCGGATGCGGGCCGTCGAAGTTGATGGCCGAGGGGCTGCCGATCAGCACGTCGATGGTCCCCGGATGCACCTTGGTCCACCCGCTGGGGGTGATGGCCTGGCGGACCACCTTCTCCTTCGGGTTGGCCAGCACGTCGGCGATGTTCAGCCGGCCGGCGACCTGGATGTCCATGCCCGTGGACACGTCGGACTGCGGGTCGAGGTCGACGACCAGGGTCCGCACCCCGCGGGCGAACGCCGCGGAGGCGAGACCCAGGGTCACGGTGGTCTTGCCGACGCCACCCTTGAGCGAGCTGACGGAGAGGACGTGCACGATCGTCTACGTTACCGTCCCCTAGGCTGAGAGCACACTCAGTCCGCGCAACGACGGCGTGCGCGGTCCCGCCGGCAGTTCGACGGATGCGAGGTCCTGATGTTCCGGAAGATCCTGGTCGCCAACCGTGGCGAGATCGCGATCCGCGCCTTCCGCGCCGCGTACGAGGTGGGGGCGCGCACGGTCGCGGTCTATCCGTGGGAGGATCGCGGATCGCTGCATCGGCAGAAGGCCGACGAGTCGTATCAGATCGGCGAGACCGGCCGTCCGGTGCGTGCCTACCTCGACGTCGACGAGATCATCCGCGTCGCCCTCGCCGCCGGCGCGGATGCGATCTACCCGGGCTACGGCTTCCTGTCGGAGAACCCGGAGCTGGCGGAGAAGGCGGCCGCCAACGGCATCACCTTCATCGGCCCGCCGGCATCCGTCCTGGAGATGGCCGGCAACAAGGTGACCGCCAAGGAGCACGCGATCGCCGCCGGCGTGCCGGTGCTGCGCTCCACCGAGGCCAGCGACGACGTCGACGCCCTGGTGGCGCAGGCGGCCGACATCGGCTTCCCGGTGTTCGCGAAGGCCGTCGCCGGCGGCGGCGGGCGCGGGATGCGGCGCGTCGAGACGAAGGAGGAGCTCGCCCCCGCGCTGGCCGAGGCCATGCGGGAGGCGCAGAGCGCGTTCGGCGACCCGCGCATGTTCCTCGAGCAGGCGGTGCAGCGACCCCGTCACATCGAGGTGCAGGTGCTCGCGGACGCCACGGGCGAGACCGTGCATCTTTTCGAGCGCGACTGCTCGGTGCAGCGACGGCACCAGAAGGTCATCGAGATCGCCCCCGCCCAGAACCTCGACGACGAGCTGCGGACCGCCCTGCACGGCTACGCGGTGGCGTTCGCACGCTCGATCGGCTACGTCAACGCCGGCACGGTCGAGTTCCTGCTCGAGACCGCCGGCCCGCGAGCCGGCGAGGTGGTGTTCATCGAGATGAACCCGCGCATCCAGGTCGAGCACACCGTGACCGAGGAGGTGACGGACGTCGACCTGGTGCAGTCGCAGCTGCGGATCGCGGCGGGGGAGACCCTCGCCGACCTCGGGCTCGAGCAGCACGACATCCGGCTGCGCGGGGCGGCGCTGCAGTGCCGCATCACGACGGAGGACCCGGCCGCGGGCTTCCGCCCCGACACCGGCCGCATCACCACGTACCGTTCGCCCGGCGGCGCCGGCATCCGCCTCGACGGCGGCACCACCGCGGCCGGATCCCAGATCAGCCCCCACTTCGATTCGATGCTGGCCAAGCTCACCTGCCGCGGGCGCGACTTCCCGGCGGCCGTCGCGCGGGCCAAGCGCGCGCTCGCCGAGTTCCGCATCCGGGGAGTGGCCACCAACATCCCCTTCCTGCGCGCCGTGCTCGACGACCCCGCGTTCGTCGCCGGGGACGTGAGCACGTCGTTCATCGACGAGCGGCCCCGGCTGCTGACCAGCAACCCGTCCCGCGACCGCGCCACGAAGCTGCTGAACTGGCTCGCCGACGTCACCGTCAACCGCCCCTACGGCGAGAAGCCGTTGTCGGTGTCCCCGGGCAGCAAGCTTCCCGCGATCGACCTGCAGGCGCCGCCGCCGGCGGGCAGCCTGCAGAGGCTGCGCGAGCTCGGACCCGCGGGGTTCGCCGCGGCCCTGCGCGCGCAGACCGCGTTGGCGGTCACCGAGACCACCTATCGCGACGCGCACCAGTCGCTGCTCGCGACCCGGGTGCGCACCCGCGACCTGGTGCGGGTCGGCCCGCACGCGGCCCGCATGACGCCGCAGCTGCTGTCGGTCGAGGCCTGGGGCGGCGCGACCTACGACGTCGCGCTGCGGTTCCTCGCCGAGGACCCCTGGGAGCGGCTCGAGGCTCTGCGGGAGGCGCTGCCGAACATCCCCCTCCAGATGCTGCTGCGCGGGCGCAACACGGTCGGCTACACCCCGCGCCCGACCTCGGTGACCAACGCGTTCGTGCGCGAGTCGGCGGCGAGCGGCGTGGACGTCTTCCGCATCTTCGACGCGCTCAACGACGTCGGCCAGATGCGGCCGGCGATCGACGCGGTGCTGGAGACCGGCACCGCCGTCGCGGAGGTCGCCGTGTGCTACACCGGCGACCTGCTCGACCCCGCCGAGAAGCTGTACACGCTCGACTACTACCTGCGGCTGGCAGACGAGATCGCCGCCTCCGGTGCGCACGTCCTCGCCGTCAAGGACATGGCGGGCCTGCTGCGTCCGGCCGCCGCGGCGAGGCTCGTCACGGCGCTGCGCGAGCGCTTCGACCAGCCGGTGCACCTGCACACGCACGACACGGCGGGCGGCCAGCTGGCGACGCTGCTGGCCGCCAGCGCGGCCGGGGTGGACGCGGTGGACGCCGCCGCGGCCCCGCTGTCGGGCACGACCAGCCAGCCCTCGCTGTCCGCGCTGGTCGCCGCCCTCGCCCACACCGATCGGGACACCGGTCTCGACCTCCAGGCGGTGTGCGATCTCGAGCCGTACTGGGAGGGCGTGCGTCACCTGTACCGGCCGTTCGAGTCGGGCCTGCCGGCGCCGACGGGGCGCGTGTACCACCACGAGATCCCCGGGGGGCAGCTGTCCAACCTGCGGCAGCAGGCCATCGCGCTCGGCATGGCCGACGACTTCGAGCGCATCGAGGACATGTACGCCGCCGCCGACCGCATCCTCGGCCGCATCCCGAAGGTGACCCCGTCGTCGAAGGTCGTGGGCGACCTCGCGCTCGCGCTCGTCGCCGCGAACGCCGACCCGGCCGATTTCGAGCAGAACCCGCAGAACTACGACGTCCCCGACTCCGTGGTCGGCTTCATGGCGGGCGAGCTCGGCGACCTGCCCGGCGGCTGGCCGGAGCCCTTCCGCGAGAAGGTGCTCGCCGGCAGGCAGGTCTCGGTCGGCGTCCAGCCGATCACCCCGGAGGAGGCTGCGGCGCTCGAGGGCGAGCGCCAGGCGCGTCGTCGCACGCTGAACCGTCTGCTGTTCCCCGCCCCGGCGAGGGAGTTCGAGCGCACCCGCGAGACCTACGGCGACCTCTCGAAGCTGGGCACGCCCGACTACCTCTACGGTCTCACCCCCGGCGAGGAGCACGTCGCCGAGATCGACCCCGGCGTGCAGCTGTACGTGGGCCTGGAGGCCATCGGCGAAGCCGACGAGAAGGGCATGCGCACCGTCATGACCACGCTCAACGGGCAGCTGCGGCCGGTTTTCGTGCGTGACCGCAGCATCGCCGTCGAGACGCGTTCGGCCGAGAAGGCCGACACCAGCCGACCGGGTCAGGTCGCCGCCCCCTTCTCCGGCGTGGTGACGGTCAAGGCCGCCGTGGGCGACGAGGTGACGGCCGGCACGCCGATCGCGGCGATCGAGGCGATGAAGATGGAGGCCGCGATCACCGCACCCGTCGACGGCGTGGTGGAGCGGCTCGTGGTCACCGGCACCGCGCAGGTCGAGGCGGGCGACCTTTTGCTCGTCGTCCGGCCTGCCGGATAGCCTGGTGCGGGCGTGCAGAGCGCCCGTAGGGAGTTCACAGCATGTCCGAACGCACCGATCCGCACCCGGATCCCGATGACGAGACGACCACGGTCAGCATCGCCGACGCCGGTGTCGGCCTCCTCGGCCCGACGACCGCGCAGGTCGCGGTGCCCCTTCCGGTCGAGCACGTCGAAGACGACCTGGTGGAGGACGACGTCCCCGCCGAAGAGGTCGTGGATGCCGAGATCGTCGCCGAGCAGCCCGCGCCCGTCGCCGCGCACGTCCTCACGCGTGAACCGGAGCCCGCGCCCGCGGCATCCGTCGCCCCGACCACGGCCGAGCAGCCGGTGCTGCGCCGTCACGCCCCGGTCACCGCCCCGGTCACCCTCGCCGCCAAGCGCGTGGGGGAGCGCGAGGCCGACCGCGAGAGCGCCGACCTACTCACCGACGACCGGCTCGTCGCCCCGGGCCGCCTGCCGGCGCCCGACCCGGACGGACTATGGCCCCAACTCCTTTACGCCCTCAGCGGCCGCCGCGTCAACCTCGGCGACAGCAAGGGCGCCCGGAAGCGCAAGGCCCTCGATGCCCGCATCGCCGCCCACCTGCCCGGCGGGGCGCGGTTCGTCGCGGTGCTCTCGCGCAAGGGCGGCGTCGGCAAGACCACGGTGACGACGCTGCTGGGGATGGCGCTCGCGGACGCCCGCGAGGACCGGGTCATCGCCATCGACGCCAACCCCGACCGCGGCACCCTCGCCGACCGCATCGGCGCGGCGAAGGGCAGGACCGTGCGCGACCTGGCCCGGGCGCGCGTCGACGTGGACGGCTTCAACCAGTTCTCCGGGGTCGTCGCCCGCGACCGCACCCGGCTCGACGTGCTCGCCAGCGACGCCGATCCGCATGTGTCCGATGCGCTCAGCGACGCCGACTACCGTGAGGTCGCCGCGCTCGCCGCGCACTACTACTCGGTCGTGCTCACCGACACCGGCACCGGCATCGTCCACTCCGCCACGACGGCGGCGTTGGCGGCGTCCGACGCCCTCGTCGTCGTCACCGGTCTCAGCGTCGACGAGGCGCGGCTCGCCTCCGAGACGCTGACCTGGCTGGAGACCAACGGGTACGCGGATGCCGTGCGGGACGCCGTCGTGGTCATCAACGCGTCCCGGCCGGGCACGCCGCTGGTGCGCGCCGAGGAGGTCGAGGGGCACTTCCGCACCCGTGTGCGCAGCGTGCTGCGGCTGCCGTACGACCCGTTGATCGCGACCGGCGGCGAGATCGCCTTCCGCGAGCTGCAGCCGGCGACCCGCACGGCGGCGCGTGAGCTCGCCGCCGCCGTCGTCGAGGGTCTCGGAGCCCCGGTACGCACGCGATGACCGTCCGTCCCATCCGCCTGTTCGGCGACCCGGTGCTGACGTCGCCCGCCGCCGAGATCGGCGAGATCGACGACGGCGTGCGCTCGCTGGTGCAGGACCTGCTCGACAGCGTCGCGCTGCCCGGCCGGGCGGGCGTCGCGGCCCCGCAGATCGGCGTGGGCCTGCGCGCTTTCAGCTACAACGTCGACGGCGACATCGGCTACGTCCTCAATCCCGTCGTGGTCGAGCTCGCGGGCGAACCGGAGCCCACCGGCGAGGGCTGTCTGTCGGTGCCCGGACTGTGGCACGAGGTGATGCGTCACCCGCATGCGAAGGTCGCGGGCACCGATCTCGACGGCAACGAGGTGGTGCTGGAAGGCGACGGCCTGTTCGCGCAGATGCTGCAGCACGAGACCGACCACCTCGACGGCCACCTCTACCTGCACCGGCTGAGCGGCGACGCGCGCCGTGCCGCGATGCGCGAGGTGCGGGAGAGCGACTGGTTCTGAGCGCACGGCGCCTCGGCGCCAGTCGCCGTGTGGGGCCGTGGTGTGAGGTCGCGTCTCGAGAAGGGAGGCGGGTCCTCGACGTCAGGGAGAAGACGTCGATGATCTCGCCGTCGAGTCATGTCGCGACCATCAACCGGGCGCTGGGATAGATTCCCCACCGGGACAACTCTCGACGTCACAGGCGGCAGCGCCCTCGGAGCACGCGGTGACCGAGCCGCCGGAGTGGGCAGCCTGCTGCGACACGACGCGTGACCGTTCACGACGCTTCGCGCTCTCGCCTGTCGCCGTGACCGCGCTCTACGGCAGCGAGATGTTCGAGGTGTTCTCCGGCACCCGGTAGAGCCCCTCGACCTCCTCGGCGAAATCGCTCATGATCACGTTGCGCTTGATCGAGAGCTTCGGGGTGAGGTGGCCGCTGGCCTCGGTCCACTCGACCGGCAGGATCGTGAACTTGCGGATCGACTCGGCGCGGGACACGCCCTCGTTGGCCCTGTCGATCGCCCGCTGCACCTCGGCGCGCACCGCATCGTCGCGTGCGGCGTCGGCCAGCGACATGTCCCTGTCGAGCCCGTTGTTGGCCAGCCACGTCGGCAGCATCTCGGCATCGAGCGTGACCAGCGCCGAGATGAACGGCCTCTGGTCGCCCACGACGACGACCTGCCCGATGATCGGGTTGGCCCGGACCGGATCCTCCAGGGCGGCGGGGGAGACGTTCTTGCCGCCGGCGGTGACGATGATCTCCTTCTTGCGCCCGGTGATCGTGAGGAACCCGTCGGCGTCGAACGAGCCGAGGTCGCCGGTGCGGAACCAGTCGCCGTCGAAGGCGGCTGCGGTCGCCTCCGGGTTGCGCCAGTACTCCTTGAACACGTCGATGCCGCGCACCTCGACCTCGCCGTCGTCGGCGATGCGCACTCCGACGCCGGGCAACACGGGGCCGACGGTGCCGATCTTCGACTTCTTCGCGAGGTTGACCGTCGCGGGCGCCGTCGTCTCGGTGAGGCCGTACCCCTCGAGGATCGTGACCCCCAGGCTGTGGAAGAAGTGGCCCAGGCGCGGGCCGAGCGGCGCCGAACCCGACACGGCGTACTGCACACGGCCGCCCATCGCCTCGCGCAGCGTGCCGTAGACGAGCCGGTCGAACAGGGCGAAGCGGATCCTCAGGCCCAGCGGGATGCGTTCGCCGCTCTGCAGCCGCTGCGAGTGCTCGACCGCCGCCGCCGCGGCGGCACGGAAGATCTTGCCCTTCCCGCCCGATTCGGCCTTCTGCTCGGCCGAGTTGTACACCTTCTCGAACACGCGCGGCACGGCCAGCAGGAACGTCGGGCGGAACGAGCCGAGCGCCGGCAGCAGGTTGCTCGTGTCGGGCTGGTGCCCGGTCTTGACCCCGGCGTGGACCGCCAGCACCGAGATGAAGCGCGCGAACACATGGGCGGTGGTGATGAACAGCAGCGTGGAGGCGTCGGGGGCCTCGACCACCTCGTGGAGCGCCTTGGCCGAGTTGCGCGAGAGCTCGACGAAATTGCTGTGTGTGAGCACGCACCCTTTCGGCCGGCCGGTCGAGCCGGAGGTGTAGATGAGCGTCGCGATGTCGGCACCGACCGCAAGACGGCGGCGTCGTTCGATCTCGTCGTCGGTCACGCCTGCGCCGTCGGCGACGATCCGGTCGAGGTCGCCGGCATCCATCTGCCAGCTCTCCGCGACCAGCGGCAGGTTCGCCCGCACCTCGGCCAGGCGTGCCGCGTGCTCGGCGCTCTCCACGAGGCACGCCACCGCGCCCGAGTCGGACAGGATCCACTCGATCTGGCTCGCCGAGCTCGTCTCGTAGATCGGCACCATGACCGCGCCCGCGTAGAACAGCGCGAAGTCGACGAGCGTCCATGCGTAGGTCGTGCGGGCGAGGAACCCGATCTTCTGGCCGGGCTGGACGCCGGCGGCCACGAACCCCTTGGCCAGTTCGACGACCTCGGCGCGGAACTCGGCCGCGGTGATCTCACGCCATCCGTCCCTGTCCGGGACGGCGAACAGCGCCCGGTCGGGCGTGTCTGCGACCCGCTGCTCCAGCAGGTCGGTGACGTTGTCGTGCGGCGCAGCCGGCACGATCGCGGGGACGTCGAACTCGACGCTGCTCATGACGGGGCAACTCCTTCGGTACCGGCGGTCATCGAGACGCGAGTCTAGTCGTGCCTGGGACTGAGCCTCACCCGGGCGCGTCCAGGCCAGGCGCATTACGCTGATCGGGGCCGTGGCAGAAGGGACGGGATCGTGCGCGCAGTGGGCATCGACATCGGCGGGACGAAGATCGCGGGGGCGGTCGTGGATGCCGATGGTGTCATTGTGCGCCGGGTGCGCGTCGCGACCCCGGGAGCCGTCAGCGGCATCCAGCACGTCGTGGCCGACATGATCGCCGAGCTCGCGGACGGCGAACCGGCGGTCGCAGGCGTCGCCGCGGCCGGCTTCATCGACCGTGACCGGTCGACCGTGTACTTCGCGCCCAACATCCCCTGGCGCGACGAGCCGTTGCGCGATCATTTGCAGGCACTCACCGGGATCCCGGTCGTCGTGGAGAACGATGCGAACGCCGCCGGCTGGGCCGAGTACCGCTTCGGCGCCGGCGAGGCGCTCGGCGACGTCGTGATGCTGACCCTCGGCACCGGCGTCGGAGGAGCGATCGTCATCGACGGGAGGCTGTTGCGGGGAGGCCACGGCATCGCCGCCGAGCTGGGTCACCTCCGGCTGGTGCCGGAGGGCCGCAGCTGCGGCTGCGGCCAGCGCGGCTGCCTCGAGGTCTACGGGTCGGGTCGGGCACTGCAGCACGAGGCCGAGGAGATCGCGCGGGACGCCCCCCTTGGCATGGGCGCCGCGCTGCGGGCCGTGCAGCAGCGCAACGACGGCGCGGTCCCCGGGCAGGAGATCTCCCGGCTGGTGACCGCCGGCGATGCGGGGGCGCTGGAGGCGCTGCGCCGCGTCGCCGCGGCCGTCGGCACGGCGTGCGGCAGCATCGCCGCGGTGCTCGATCCGGAGCGGTTCGTCATCGGCGGCGGCGTCTCGCAGCTGGGGGAGGTGCTGCTGGCGCCGATGCGGGAGGCCTTCGCCGCTGCGATGCCCGCCCACGGCTCGCGGCCCGTCGCCGACTTCGCCGTGGCCCGGCTCACGAACGACGCCGGTGTCATCGGGGCGGCCGATCTCGCGCGCCGCACCTTCGCGAGCTGAGAGGATGAGCCGGTGTTCTACTGGCTGATGAAGTACGTCGTGATCGGCCCGATCCTCAAGGCCGTGTTCCGGCCGTGGATCGTGGGTCGTCGCAATGTGCCGGCCAGCGGTGCCGCCATCCTCGCGAGCAACCATCTCTCGGTGTCGGACTCCGTGTTCCTGCCGCTGATGATCGACCGGCCCATGACCTTCCTCGCCAAGAGCGACTACTTCACCGGCCGCGGGCTGAAGGGATGGGCCACCCGGGTGTTCATGAGGGCGACCGGTCAGATCCCGATCGACCGCTCCGGCGGCCAGGCGTCCGAGGCGTCGCTGAACACGGGGCTCCAGGTGCTGGGCCGCGGCGACCTGCTCGGCATCTACCCCGAGGGCACGCGCAGCCCGGACGGCCGCCTGTACCGCGGGCGCACCGGCATCGCCCGCATGGCGCTGGAGGCGAAGGTGCCCGTCGTCCCCGTCGTGATGGTCGACACCGACCAGATCATGCCGATCGGGCGCGCCGTGCCCCGCATCGGGCGGGTCGGGATGATCGTCGGCGAGCCGCTGGACTTCTCCCGCTTCGCCGGGTTCGAGACCGACCGGTACGTGCTGCGTTCGGTCACCGACGAGATCATGGTCGCGCTGCAGCGGCTTGGCGCGCAGCGGTACGACGACGTCTACGCCACGACCGTGAAGGAGCGACTGGCCGCAGCAGCGCCCTCCTCCGCCCCGATAGACTGATTCGATGCTTCAGCAGCTTGACGCGCTCGACCACTGGCGCGCCCTCCCGATCAAGCAGCAGCCGCAGTGGCCCGATCCCGACGCGGTGGCTGCCGTCTCCGCCGAACTCGCGGCGCAGCCTCCGCTGGTGTTCGCGGGCGAGGTCGACAACCTCCGCGGCCGCCTGGCGGCGGCGGCGTCCGGTCGCGCGTTCCTGCTGCAGGGCGGCGACTGCGCCGAGACGTTCGCCGGCGCCACCGCCGAGCAGATCCGCAACCGCATCAAGACGCTGCTGCAGATGGCGGTCGTGCTGACGTACGGCGCATCGATGCCGGTCGTGAAGATGGGGCGCATGGCGGGTCAGTTCGCCAAGCCTCGATCCAGCGACACCGAGACCCGCGGCGACGTGACGCTGCCGGCGTACCGCGGCGACATCGTCAACGGCTACGACTTCACCGAGGGCTCCCGCGGGGCGGACCCGACCCGGATGCTGCGGGCGTACCACACCGCCGCATCCACCCTGAACCTCATTCGGGCCTTCACGCAGGGCGGTTTCGCCGACCTGCGTGAGGTGCACAGCTGGAACAAGGGCTTCGCCGCGAACCCCGCCAACCAGCGCTACGAGGGGATGGCCGCCGAGATCGACCGCGCCGTGAAGTTCATGGCCGCCGCCGGCGCCGACTTCGACGAGCTCACGCGCGTGGAGTTCTACACCGGCCACGAGGGCCTGCTCATGGACTACGAGCGGCCGATGACCCGCATCGACTCGCGCACCCAGACGCCGTACAACACCTCCGCACACTTCCTGTGGATCGGCGAGCGCACGCGCGACCTGGACGGCGCGCACGTCGACTACTTCTCGAAGATCCGCAACCCCATCGGGGTCAAGCTGGGGCCGACCACGACCCCCGAGACGGCGCTGGCGCTGATCGACGCGCTCGACCCGCACCGCGAGCCCGGCCGGCTCACGTTCATCACGCGGATGGGCGCCGGGCGGATCCGCGACGCGCTGCCCCCGCTGCTGCAGGCGGTCCAGGACTCCGGCGCGCAGCCGCTGTGGGTCACCGACCCGATGCACGGCAACGGCATCACCTCGCAGAACGGGTACAAGACCCGCCGCTTCGACGATGTGGTGGACGAGGTGCGGGGCTTCTTCGAGGCGCACCGCGCGGTCGGGACGCACCCGGGCGGTATCCATGTCGAGCTCACCGGCGACGACGTCACAGAGTGCCTGGGCGGCTCGGAGCAGATCGACGAGGACACGCTCGCGACCCGGTACGAGAGCCTGTGCGACCCGCGACTGAACCACATGCAGAGCCTGGAACTCGCCTTCCTGGTGGCCGAGGAGCTCGAACGCCGCTGACGGTCGCCCCCCGCGGCGACCTCGTCCACACCGAGGATGATCTCGCGTGTGCAGGACAAATCGGCTGAGCAGGACGTTTTCCGCTCAGATCGTCCTGCTCAGCGGATTTCTCCTGCGCAGACGATCCCACCTGTCCCCGGGGACGGAGAGGTCAGAAGGAGCCGCTGATGCTCAAGGTGATCGTGGTGCCCTTGGCCTTCTGCTCGCCAGCGGTGGGATTCTGCGCGGTGACCTCGGTGACCGAGTCGGGGAACAGATCCCAGCTCGAGTTGTAGGTCACCTCGAATCCGGCGGCCTCCAGCGTCTGCTTCGCGGCGTCCCTCGTCTGTCCGACGACGTCCGGAACGTCGAACAGCTCCGGTCCCTTCGACACCCGCAGGGTCACGGTGTCGCCCGGTCGCCAGTTGCCGCCGCCGTCGCGGGCGACGACGCCGATCACGTCGCCGGCGTCGACGGTGTCGCTGTACTCCTGGGTCGAGCTGACCTGCACGCCCACGGCGGTGAGCGCGGTCGTCGCATCGGTCACCGACATGCCCGTCACATCGGGCAGCGGGCCGTCGGAGACCGTCAGCGCCGCCGAATCCCCCTCGTGCACGGTGCAGCCGCTCGTGCAGTCGACCGGCGTCGACGAGCCCTGCGGAGTGACCGAGGCCGCGATGACCGTGCCGGAGTCCGTGGTCGTGAACTCGTGCTGCGTGTCGCCGACCGTGACCGACGCCGCCTGCAGCGCCGCCGTCGCCTCTGCGAGGGTCATCCCGCCGAGCGCGGCGACGTCGTGCGGCGCCGGGCCGAGCGAGACCACGACCCGCACCGCGGCGGCCTTGTCCACCCGCTCGCCGTCGCCGGGCTCGGTGCGGATCACGAGCCCAGTGGCCACCTCGACGCTGTACTCCTCGCCGTACTCCGGAGTCAGGCCCGCCGCGGTGATCGCGTTCGACGCGTCGTCGAAGGTGAGGCCTGCGACCGAGGGGATGCCGACGAGCGAGCCGGGACCGGAGCCGAACCACCACCCGGTGCCGCCGGCCAGCAGCGCGAGCAGCAGCACGATCGCGATCAGCCAGCCGCCCTTGGCCGCGCGAC
>JASGDW010000236.1:0-5721 GCA_047606965.1 Microbacterium sp. | reverse complement strand
GAGACGATCGGCATCCTGGAGATCGAGTTCGCGCCGCAGGAGGCCTGAGGTGCGGCTCGGCACCCGCTGGACCGCCCGCACGCAGCCTCCCGCGGCCGTGCCGGCGGTCGTGCGCGCGCAGATCGCCGCGGTCGAGGAGGCGCTGCCCGCCGACCGGCTGGGTCAGCCGCCGCCCAGCTGGACGCTGACGTTCCTCGAGGGCAGGCCGGTCGCCGAGCTCGACACCGGCGTCATCGTCCAGATCGACCGCGACGGCGAGGTCGTGGTCCGTCACGACACCGATGACGAGTTCCTCTGACCCTCCGGGTGGGCCCGTCTCCTACGCTGACAGGGTGACGGATGCCGACAACCCGCTGCTGACGCCGAGCCCGCTGCCCTACGGGATGCC
Organism: Microbacterium sp.; assembly: GCA_047606965.1. Taxonomy (GTDB): domain Bacteria; phylum Actinomycetota; class Actinomycetes; order Actinomycetales; family Microbacteriaceae; genus Microbacterium. Next base: position 5,333 of record JASGDW010000236.1, on the reverse strand, counting down.
GCCGTATCCGCGGATCCGGCCCGAGCACTACCTCCCGGCGTTCCGCGCCGCGTTCGCGGCGCAGCGCGAGGAGTTCGAGCAGATCATCCGCGATCCGGATGCGCCGAGCTTCGCGAACACCCTCGAGGCGCTGGAGCGTTCCGGAGAGCTGCTCGACCGTGTGGGCCGCGCGTTCTACAACGTCTCCTCCGCGGACGCCACGCCCGAGATCCAGGCGATCGACGAGCAGCTCGCGCCGCTCATGTCGGCGCACGGGGACGCGATCACGCTGGACGCGGCCCTGTTCGCCCGCGTCGGCACGGTCCACGACCAACGGGATGCCGCCGGTCTCACACCCGAGCAGCGCTATCTCGTGGAACGCCGCTTCTCCGGCATGTCGCGGGCCGGCGCCGGTCTCGACGCGGACGCGAAGACGCGCCTCACGGCGATCAACACCCGGCTGTCGACCCTGACGACGCAGTTCGAGAAGCGTCTGCTGGCCGACACGAACGAGCTGGCGATCGTCGTGACGGATGCCGCCGAGCTCGACGGCCTCGCCGCCGGCGAGCGCTCCGCGGCCGCGCGCGCGGCCGCGGAGCGCGGCATCGAGGACGCGTGGCTGATCACCCTGCCCCTGTTCACCGGGCATCCGTGGCTCGCGCAGCTGCGCGACCGCGGCACGCGCAGGCGCATCATGGCGGCGTCGCGCAGCCGCGGTGCCCGGAGCGGCGGGAACGACAACCGCGAGACGCTGCGTGAGATCGTCGCGCTGCGCGCGGAGCGCGCCGGCATCCTGGGCTACGACAGCCACGCCGCCTACGTCACGGCCGACCAGACCGCGGGCTCCCCGGCCGCCGTCCTCGACCTGCTGCGCCGGCTGGCCGTGCCGGCGGCGGCGAACGTCGAACGGGAGAAAGCCGCCCTGAGCGCGCAGAGCGGCGGTATTCCGATCGAGGCATACGACTGGGGGTTCGCGACCGAGAGGGTGCGCCGAGCCGAGTACGACATCGACACGGCAGCCCTGCGGCCGTGGTTCGAGGCGGAGCGCGTGCTGCGGGACGGGGTCTTCTTCGCCGCCGAGCGGCTGTACGGGGTCACGTTCGCCGAGCGCGACGATATCCCGGCCTATCATCCCGGGGTGCGCGTCTTCGAGGTGCACGAGCAGGACGGCGCCCCGCTCGGGCTCTATCTGCTCGACCTCTACACCCGCGACACGAAGCGCGGCGGCGCATGGATGAACTCGCTCGTCACGCAGTCGGGGCTGCGCGCCACGGCTCCCGTCGTCGTCAACAACCTCAACGTCGCCGAGCCCGCGCCGGGCACGCCGACGCTGCTGACGCTGGACGAGGTCACCACGCTGTTCCACGAGTTCGGGCACGCCCTGCACGGCCTGTTCGCGAGGGTCGAGTACCCGTCGCTCGCGGGCACCGCGGTGCGGCGCGACTTCGTCGAGTTCCCCAGCCAGGTCAACGAGATGTGGGTCCTCTGGCCCGAGGTGCTGGCCAACTATGCGCGCCACGTCGAGACCGGCGAGCCGCTGCCCGCCGACGTCGTCGAACGGCTCCGCGCGAGCGAGGCTGCGGGCCAGGGCTTCGCCACGAGCGAATACCTCGCCGCGTCCTGGCTGGACATGGCCTGGCACACCCTCACCGCCGCACAGGCCGCCGAGGTGGGCGACGTCGCCGCGTTCGAGGCCGCGGCGCTGCGCGAGATCGGGCTGGACGACCCGGCGGTGCCGCCCCGGTACTCCTCGACCTACTTCGCACACGTCTTCTCGGGCGGCTACAGCGCCGGATACTACTCGTACATCTGGAGCGAGGTGCTCGACGCGGACACCGTTGAGTGGTTCCGCGAGAACGGCGGGCTCACCCGCGCGAACGGCGAACGGTTCCGGCGGCGTCTGCTCGGCGTCGGCGGGTCGGTCGACCCCTTGGCCGCCTACCGCGACTTCCGCGGCCGGGACGCGGTGATCGACCCGTTGCTGCGTCGCCGCGGACTGGGCGCCTGACTGCAAGAATCGGAGGCATGACGACAGCCGCCGCCCCGGTCGGTGTCCCTCCCCGCGCCGGAATCACCCTGACCGCGCTCGTCCTCGGCGCGCTCGTCTGCAACATCGACCTCGTCGTCGCGAACGTCGCGCTGCCCGACATCGGCCGCGCCTTCTCGGCGTCGCAGACCTCGCTCGACCTGATCGCGATCGGCTGCACGCTGGGGATGGCGATGTCTGCGCTGTACTTCGGCGCGCTCGGCGACAGGTTCGGCCGCAAGCGGCTGCTCGTCATCGGCCTGGCGGGCACGATCGGCGCGAGCCTGCTGTCGGCGTACGCGCCCAGCGACGCGCTGCTCGCGGCCGCACGCGTGCTGACGGGGGTGTTCGGCGGGATGTCGTATCCCATGACCCTGTCGCTCATCGCCGCCCTGTGGGCGCCCGGCGTCCGGCGCGCCACGGCCATCGCCCTGTGGGCGGGGGTCGGCGCGGGTGCCGCATCGCTGGGGCCCGCGGTCGCCGGGCTCCTGCTCACGGCGTTCTGGTGGGGATCGGTGTTCCTCGTCGCCGTGCCGCTGGCCGCCCTCGCCCTCATGCTGGTGGTCGTCTCCGTCCCGAAGGGCGTCGACGAGTCGACCGGCAGGGTGGACCACCTCGGCGGCGTCCTGTCGGTCGTCATGGTCGGCTCCTTCGTGTTCTCGCTGAGCCTGGTGGCGTCCCGCCCGACCCGCGTGCTCGCCCTCCTCGGCCTGGTCGTCTCCCTCGTCGCCCTGGTGCTGTTCCTGTGGCGGCAACGGGCGTCGGCCAGCCCGCTGTACGACCTGCGCATCGCACGCCGCCGCCTGTTCTGGGTGCCCGCGGTGGGCGGCATGATCGTGTTCGGCTCGCTGGTGGGCGCCGCGTTCCTCGGCCAGCAGTTCCTGCGGAACGTGATCGGCGCCAGTCCCGCGATCGCGGGACTGTCCGCTCTGCCGTGCGCCGTCTGCCTGGTGGGCGCCGCGCAGCTGTCGGCGCGATTGGTCGTCGCACGCGGGTCGCGCTTCACGATGGTGAGCGGCTACGCGATCGTGCTGGCCGTGTTCGTGTCGATGTTCTTCTGGAACCAGGGCACGGGCCACGCCCTCGTGATGACGACCTTCGCCCTGCTGGGCGTCGGCGCCGGTCTGGTCCTGGCCCCGGCGTCACGCTCGCTCGCCGACAGCACGCCACTCCGGCGCGTCGGCATGGGCTCGGCGACCTCGGTCCTGCAACGCGACCTCGGCGGCTCGGTCATGCAGGCGCTGTTCGGCACGATCCTCGCAGCCGGCTTCTCTTCCGGCCTCGCGCAGCGGATCGCCGACTCCGCGGAGGCGTCGAGCATCGGCGCCGAGGTGCAGAGCCAGCTGCGCTCGTCCTTCTCCTCGGCCACCGAGGCGGCGCGGCAGTTCCCGCAGTACACCGACCAGATCATCGCCGCGGCGAGGGAGTCGTTCCTGCAGGGTTCGCTGCTCGTGTTCGTCGCCGGGTCGGTCGCGGTCGTGCTGGGCGGACTCGTCGTGCTGCTCTCGATGCCGGGCAGACGAGCCGAGCACGAGCTCATCGAGGAGTACGCGCGGGCGGACGCCGTCGCCTGAGCGCCCCGCGCGCCTCAGGCGCTCTTGCGCTTCTGAGCGAGCACGAGCGTCGGCTCGGCGCCGTCCTCCACCGAGGCCCGGGTGACGACGACCTTGGCGACGTCGCTGTTCGAGGGGATCTCGAACATGATCGGTCCGAGCACGTCCTCGAGGATCGCCCGCAGGCCGCGCGCGCCGGTCTTGCGCGCGACGGCCAGGTCGGCGATCGCCGCGAGCGCGTCGTCATCGAAGTCGAGCTCCACCCCGTCGAGCTCGAACATGCGCTGGTACTGCTTGATCAGGGCGTTCTTCGGCTCGGTGAGGATCTCCATCAGCGCGCCGCGGTCCAGCGGTGACACCGAGGCGACCACCGGGAGACGACCGATGAACTCCGGGATCAGGCCGAACTTGTGCAGGTCTTCGGGCAGCACCTCGCTGAACAGGTCGGGGGCGTCGTCCTTGCGCTGCAGCGGTGCGCCGAAGCCGACGCCGTGCTTGCCGATGCGCGAGGAGATGATGTCCTCCAGGCCCGCGAACGCACCGGCGACGATGAACAGCACGTTCGTCGTGTCGATCTGGATGAACTCCTGGTGCGGATGCTTGCGGCCGCCCTGCGGCGGCACCGAGGCGACGGTGCCCTCGAGAATCTTCAGCAGCGCCTGCTGCACGCCCTCCCCGGAGACGTCACGCGTGATCGAGGGGTTCTCGGCCTTGCGGGCGATCTTGTCGACCTCGTCGATGTAGATGATGCCGGTCTCGGCCCGCTTCGTGTCGAAGTCGGCCGCCTGCAGCAGCTTGAGCAGGATGTTCTCGACGTCCTCGCCGACGTAGCCCGCCTCGGTGAGGGCTGTGGCGTCGGCGACCGCGAAGGGGACGTTCAGCCGCTTCGCGAGCGTCTGCGCGAGGTAGGTCTTGCCGCAGCCGGTCGGCCCGAGCATGAGGATGTTGCTCTTGGCGATCTCGACCTCTTCCGCGCGCTGCTCGGCCGAGGTGATCGTGGACTGCGCGCGCACCCGCTTGTAGTGGTTGTAGACGGCGACCGAGAGGGCGCGCTTGGCGGGGTCCTGCCCGACCACGTACTCCTCGAGGAAGGCGAAGATCTCGCGCGGCTTGGGAAGGTCGAACTCGGCGACGACGCCGTCGCCCTGCTCCGCCATCCGCTCTTCGATGATCTCGTTGCACAACTCGACGCACTCGTCGCAGATGTACACACCGGGACCGGCGATCAGCTGCTGCACCTGCTTCTGACTCTTGCCGCAGAACGAGCACTTGAACAGATCGGCGCTCTCTCCGATGCGAGCCATGGCGCCCCCTTCCTCCGCGGTCGTCCCGCTGCGTCGAGCCTAATCGCTGCCGGCGACACGCGCGGGTATTGCGTGATGCGTGGTCATCCGACGGCGGAAGGCCCCGGAACGATGCCGGGGCCTTCCCATCGGTCAGCCGGTCAGAGCCGCCGGCGTCCGCTTGCGCGTCGTGAGCACCTGGTCGACGATTCCGTAGTCCTGCGCCTCGGCGGCGGAGAGGATCTTGTCGCGGTCGATGTCCTTGTTCACCTTCGCGACGTCCTGGCCGGTGTGCCGGGCCATGGTCTCCTCGAGCCAGGTGCGCATCCGCAGGATCTCGGTCGCCTGGATCTCGATGTCGGATGCCTGGCCGTGCCCGGACTCGCCCATCGCCGGCTGGTGCATGAGGATGCGGGCGTTGGGCAGCGCGAGGCGCTTGCCGGGGGCGCCGGCGGCCAGCAGCACGGACGCCGCGGACGCCGCCTGGCCGAG
>JASGDW010000235.1:0-2599 GCA_047606965.1 Microbacterium sp. | reverse complement strand
GTCTGGGACGTCTCCGGCGTCGCGGACGCGGGCGTCGCCGACCCGGTCGCAGGCCTGCTGTGGGCCTCGCCCGGGCGCCGGCCGCGTCACGTCGTGGTCGGCGGCCGCGTCGTCGTGCGCGACCACCGGCTCGCCTCTGGCGACGAGTCCGCCCTGGCCGCGGCGCTCCGCCTCCGGGTCGCCGTGTCATAACTCAGTCTGAGCGCCCGACGACGGCCGCCCGCACATCGGCTGACGGCGCTGAGGCTGAGTTGCGACACGCTCGGGGTCGGGACGCCGGCGGCGCCGCGGGCGGGGCTGTTACAGGTCGAGCACGAGTCGCGGGCACGCGGCCCGCGAGACGCAGACCATCATGACGGTGTCGCCCTCCTGCTCCAGCGGCGTGAGCACCGAGTCGCGGTGCTCGACCTCGCCCTCCAGCACCGCGACCTCGCAGGTGCCGCAGGTGCCGCGGCGGCAGCTGGAGAGCACCAGCGTGTCGGGCGACTGCTCCTCGATCGCCTCGAGGACCGACTGGTCCGGCGCGACGGTCACCACCTCGCCGGAGCCCGCCAGCTCGACCTCGAAGGGGTCCGGCCAGACCGGGTCGCCGAACGGGATCGCCTCGAACCGCTCGACGTGCAGCCGCCCCTCCGGCACGGCGTCCTCCAGTGCGTCGATCAGGCGGGCGGGCCCGCAGGCGTAGACGGCGTCCGTCGCCGTGAGGGAGCCGCCCAGGGCGGCCACGTCGAGCCGTGAGCCCTCGTCGGCGGCGTGCACGCGCACACGCCGCGGATACGCCGCGACCAGCTCGGCGGCGAAGGCCATCGTGCGGCGGCCACGGCCGGCGTAGTCGAGCGTCCACTCCGCGCCCGTGGCGTCCGCGGCCCGCACCATCCCGAGGATCGGGGTGATCCCGATCCCGCCGGCGACGAAGCGGTACCGGACGCCGGGCGCCGACTCGAACGCGAAGTGGTTCCGCGGGCCGCGCACCCGCAGCCGCTGCCCGACCCGGACGCCGTCGTGCACGAGCGCCGAGCCGCCCCGGCCCGCGTCCTCACGGAGAACGGCCACCCGCCAGGCGGAGCGGTCCGCCGGGTCACCGCACAGCGAGTACTGCCGCTCCATCCCGCTGGCCAGCACGAGGTCGATGTGCGAGCCGGGGGTCCACGCCGGCAGATCCCGGCCGTTGTGGGCGACCAGGTCGAGGGCGACGACGCCGTCGGCGACCTCGGTGCGCGCGGCGACCACGAGGTCGCGTTCCACGTCGCTGAAATAGCTCACATTCTCTCCTCGTCGGCGTCCGGGTGGTCGATCGCCCTCACGGTAGTCGCTGCGCCCGCCGCGGCGCCTGCAACCGGCGGATCGCCGCCGGGACGTAACAGGGACGCAACGCGGACGCACGGACACCGAAACAGCGAGGGCGTTCAATGAGTCCAGTTGTTGGTCTGGCCAACAACAAGATTACGACCTCCGATCCTGGACGAGAGCGAGCACGATGAGCACGGTCACCCCGGAACACCTCCTCCCGGGCGACGAGGTGTCCCGCATCACGGGAGCCACGCGTCCCCACGAGGACGCCCCCGAGCTCGCCGCCGGGGACGGCGCCGTGACGGTGGACGCGTCCGGCTGGATCGCGCTGCCGCCCCTGGCGGACCTCCACGCGCACCTCGACAAGGCGTACACCTGGGAGGCGGCGGGGCGGCCGGAGGGCTCGCTCGAGGACGCCGTCGCCTGCTGGCGCGCGTTCGGCGCCTCGCTCACGCAGGAGCAGATCGTCGCCGGCGCCCGCCGCCAGCTGCGCGCGGCGCTGTCGGCCGGGGTGCTCTCGATCCGCTCCCACGTCAACTTCCACGAGGGCCACGACCCGCTCCGCGGCGTCCGGGCGCTCGTCGGGCTGCGGGAGGAGTTCCGCGGACTCGTGGACCTCCAGCTCGTGGCGATGCCCGGCTTCGACTGCGACGACGCCCTGGTGCGCGAGGCCGTCGCCCTCGGCGTCGACCTGCTCGGCGGCGCGCCCCACCTCGGGCCCGATCCGCGCGCCCATCTGCGCCGCATCCTCCGGCTCGCGGAGGAGACGGGCATCGGCGTGGACGTGCACGCCGACGAGACCCTCGACCCCCGCGCGGGCGATCTGCGCGAGCTCGCCCGTGCCACGGCGCAGTGGCCGGCGGAGCGGACGCGGTCCGCCGGCCACTGCGTGAGCCTCGCGATGCTCGAGCCGCGCGAGCTCGGCCGGGTGCTCGACGAGGTCGCGGCGGCCGGGGTGAGCATCGTGACCAACCCGCTGACGAACCTGTACCTGCAGGGGTGGGAGCACCCCGTCGCGACCCCGCGGGCGCTGCCCCCGCTGGCCGCGATCCTCGATGCGGGGGTTCTGCTGGCCGCCGGCGGCGACAACGTGCAGGACCCGTTCAACCCCCTCGGCAACGCCGACATGGTCGACGTCGCCTCGGCGCTCGTGCTCGCCGGCCACCTCGATCCGGCGCGGGCCTGGGCCATCGCCTCCACCGGCGGACGCCGGGTGTTCCGGGCGGTGCCGGCCGACGGCGCGCCCGGCGACGCGGCGGACGTGCTGCTGGTGCGGGCGCGCTCGGTCGCCGAGGCCGTCGCCGAGCGG
>JASGDW010000234.1:0-6661 GCA_047606965.1 Microbacterium sp. | reverse complement strand
CTCACCCGACCACTGGGTCGCGGTCACCGGCTCGCTCGGTCTGCGCGGACGCCGGCACCGCCGCAGGGCGATCGGGATGCTGCTGGCCGGCGCGAACGCCGCGGTGGGCGGCCAGGCCCGCGGCGGCGGGCTCGCGGCGTGGGCGGCCAGCCAGGCGATGCCGTTCCTCATGCGCCGGGCGGACGGCCGGGTGCTCGCCTGGATGTGGGAGGCCGATCCGACGCTCGTGGTCGTGATGGCGCAGCTGCAGGAGGCGACGCCGCAGCTGCGCGCGGCGCGCGCGATGATGCCGATGCGGTTCGACGACACGACGGAGTTCCGCAACCCCCACCTGGGCGCCGGCGAGAAGCTCGTCGTCGACCTGCCGCCGAACCCCGCCACCCCGCCGTTCGCGACCTACACCTGGGACATCGGCTCGCACCTGGTGACCCTGCAGGCGGTCGGCGGTGATCGCGGGCGGTTCGGCACAGTGCTCGAGCCCGTGGAGCGGATCGCCCGCACCCTGCGGGTCATCGACGACCTTCCGATCGGCGAGGCCGCGGAGGTGCTGCGGCTGCCGCCCGGCTGACCCGCGCGGCTAGCGGGGGTGGGCTCAGTCGGCCGGCGGGGCGTCCCGCCGCGGACGCCACACGACCACGTCGGTGGCGCGGCGGACGCGGGTGCCGGAGCGGATCGTGACGACCGCCCCGCTCGGGCCGGCGGCGAACACGCGTGCACCGGGACGACGCGCCAGCTCCTCCCGCATCCGCGCCTCGAGGTCCCGGACCCGGCCGTGCAGCTCCCTCACCCGGTTCTCGAGCTCGATGATCCGCGCGATCGCAGGCAGGCTCATGCCGTCGGCGGAGAGCCGGCCGACCTCGCGCAGCAGCCCCACGTCGTGGATCGAGTACCGGCGCGACCCGCCCTTCGTGCGCGCCGGCACGACGAGGCCGAGCCGGTCGTACTGACGCAGCGTCTGCGGATGCATCCCGGCCAGTTCCGCCGCCGCCTGGATCGCGAAGATCGGAGCGTCCTCATCCAGCACATCCTCAGCCACGGCGGCTCTCCCTCCTCCACGACCTCCACGGTTCGTCTCCGTCGACGTGCGCGCAAACGCACCTGTGCCGCGCACGTCGACGGAGACGAAGTGCGGGATGCATCAGCCGCGCGCCTTCGCCATCAGGTCAGCGCGGGGGTTCTCGGCCGACTCGAGGTCGGCGAAGCGCTGCAGCGCCTCCCTCGCCGAGGCGTCCAGGTGCGAGGGGACGGCGACCTGCACCTCGGCGAGCAGATCGCCGGCGCCCTTCTGAGTCTGGACGCCGCGACCCTTGACCCGCAGCACCCGGCCCGAAGGCGTGCCCGGCGCGACCCGGAGCTTCACGACGTCGCCGTCGAGCGTCGGCACCTCGATCGTCGCGCCCAGGGCCGCCTCGGTGAAGGTCACCGGCACCGTCAGACGCAGGTTGAGTCCCTCCCTGCGGAACACCGGATGCGGCTTGACCGTCACCGACACCACGATGTCGCCGTTCTCCCCGCCGTCGGGAGAAGGGCGCCCCCGGCCGCGGAGGCGGATCTTCTGGCCGTCGGCGACGCCGGCGGGGATCTTGACCTTGAACGGTCTGCCGTCCTCGCCCTGCAGGCTGATGGTCTCGCCCTTCGCGGCCGTCATGAAGTCGAGGGTCGTGCGGGCGGTGACGTCCGCGCCGCGGCTCGGGCCGCCGGGGCCGCGGAAGCCGCCGCTGCTCTGCCCGAAGCGGCCGGAGCCGAAGCCGCCGGGCTGCGCGCCCTGGCCGAACATGGTGAAGATGTCCTCGAAGTCCGCGGCCGACTGGCGGCGACCGCCGCGTCCCTGACCGAACATGCTGAACACGTCCTCGAAACCGCCCGCGGCCGCACCGCCCGCGGTGAAGCGGGCGCCGGAACCCATGGCCCGGATCTGGTCGTACTCCTCCCGCTGCTCGGCGTCGCTGAGCACCGAGTACGCCTCGCTGATCTCCTTGAACTTCGCCTCGGCGGCGGCGTCCCCCGGATTCGAGTCCGGATGGTACTTGCGCGCGAGCTTGCGATAGGTCTTCTTCAGCTCGGCCTCGGTGACGTCCTTGCCGACGCCGAGCACCGCGTAGAAGTCCTTGTCGAACCAGTCCTGACTGGCCACGTGCGCCTCCTAGTCCGCCGGCACGGCGACGACGACCTTCGCGGGCCGCAGTTCCACCGAGCCCAGCCGATACCCGACCTCGACGACCTCGAGCACGGTGGTCTCGGTCGCGCCGGGCGTCGGCTGCTGGAAGATCGCCTCGTGCTGCTGCGGGTCGAAGACGTCTCCCGCGGCGCCGTAGGAGACCAGCCCCATCCGCTCGGCGACCGATCGCAGCTTGTCGGCGATCGCGGCGAACGGGGTCCCCTCGGAGAGGTCGCCGTGCTTGGCCGCGCGGTCGAGGTCGTCGAGCACGGGCAGCAGGCCCTTGGCGACCGAGCCTTTGGCGCGGTCGATCTCGACCTCGCGCTGTTCCTCGGTGCGACGGCGGTAGTTGGCGTACTCCGCCTGCAGACGCTTCAGATCCAGCAGCAGGTCGTGATCGGCGGCATCCTGGGCCCCCGCTGGCAGAGGCTCCGCGCGCTGCGAGGCAGCGTGTGGAGAGGCAGGAGAGGGCTCGGCCACCGCGGCCTCGTCGGTCTGCACCGCGTTCAGGATGTCATCGATCGTCAGATCCGGCTCCTGCGAAGCGGGGTCGGAGGCCTGCGCCTCCGACCCCTCTCCGCCCGGCCGAACCTCGTCGCCGTCCTGCGGTTCGTCGAAGTTCTTGTCCGTCATCTGTCCGTCTTACTTCTTGTCGTCCTCGTCGTCGACGACCTCGGCGTCGACGACGTCCTCCTCGGGATTGGGCGTCGTGCCGCTGCCCGGGTCGGTCGCCGACGGGTCGGCACCGCCTCCCTCGGCCTGCGCTGCCTGGTAGATCGCCTCGCCCAGCGCGCCCTGGCTCGCATTCAACTTGTCGAACGCGGTCTTCACCGCGTCGTCGTCGTCGCCCGCCAGCGCGGTCTTGAGGGCGTCGACGTCCGCCTGCACGGAGTCCTTGACCTCTGCGGGGAGCTTGTCCTCGTTGTCCTTGATGAGCTTCTCGATCGAGTACGAGAGGGTCTCGGCCTGGTTGCGGGTCTCCGCGGACTCGCGGCGCTTCTTGTCCTCGGCCGCGTGCTCCTCGGCCTCGCGCACCATGCGGTCGATGTCCTCCTTGGGCAGCGACGAGCCGCCCGTGATGGTCATCGACTGCTCCTTGCCGGTGCCCTTGTCCTTCGCCGAGACGTGGACGATGCCGTTCGCGTCGATGTCGAAGGTGACCTCGACCTGCGGGATGCCACGCGGCGCCGGCGCGATGCCGGTCAGCTCGAACGTGCCCAGCGGCTTGTTGTCACGGGTGAACTCGCGCTCGCCCTGGAACACCTGGATCGCGACCGACGGCTGGTTGTCGTCGGCGGTCGTGAACGTCTCGCTGCGCTTGGTGGGGATGGCGGTGTTGCGCTCGATGAGCTTGGTCATGATGCCGCCCTTGGTCTCGATGCCGAGGCTCAGCGGGGTGACGTCGATCAGCAGCACGTCCTTGCGCTCGCCCTTGAGGACGCCGGCCTGCAGGGCGGCACCGACGGCGACGACCTCGTCCGGGTTCACGCCCTTGTTGGGCTCCTGGCCGCCGGTGAGCTGCTTGACCAGCTCGGTGACCTGGGGCATGCGGGTCGAGCCGCCGACGAGCACGACGTGGTCGATGTCGGCGACCTTGATGCCGGCCTCGGCGATGACGTCGTTGAACGGCTTCTTGGTGCGGTCGAGCAGGTCCTTGGTGAGCTCCTCGAACTTAGCGCGCGTGATGGTCTCGGACAGCGACACCGGGCCCGACTCGGTCAGCGACAGGTAGGGCAGGTTGACGCTCGTCGAGGTCGAGCTCGACAGCTCCTTCTTCGCCTGCTCCGCGGCCTCCTTGAGCCGCTGCAGGGCGATCTTGTCGCCGGAGACGTCGACGCCGGTGGTGTCCTTGAACTGCTTGATCAGGTAGTCGACCAGGCGCTGGTCCCAGTCGTCGCCGCCGAGGCGGTTGTCGCCGGCGGTGGCGCGCACCTGGATGGTGGAGAAGTCGTCGTCCTTGCCCACCTCGAGCAGGGACACGTCGAAGGTGCCGCCGCCGAGGTCGAAGACGAGGATGAGCTCGTCCTCCTTGCCCTTGTCGAGGCCGTAGGCGAGGGCTGCGGCGGTGGGCTCGTTGATGATGCGCAGCACGTTCAGGCCCGCGATCTCGCCGGCCTCCTTGGTGGCCTGGCGCTCGGCGTCGTTGAAGTAGGCCGGCACCGTGATGACGGCATCCGCCACCGAGTCGCCGAGATACTGCTCGGCGTCCCGCTTCAGCTTCTGCAGGATGCGGGCCGAGACCTCCTGCGGGGTGTACTGCTTGCCGTCGATGGCCTGGGTCTTCCAGTCGGTGCCCACGTGGCGCTTGACGGAGGTGATGGTGCGATCGACGTTGGTGACGGCCTGGCGCTTGGCGGTCTCGCCGACGAGAACCTCGCCGTCCTTCGTGAACGCGACGACCGACGGGGTGGTGCGGAAGCCTTCGGCGTTCGCGATGACCTTGGGCTCACCGCCCTCGAGGACGCTGACGACGGAGTTCGTCGTCCCGAGGTCGATTCCAACTGCACGGGGCATGTGTTTCTCCTTGTCTGAGGGAAGTCTCAGCGCGGCACGTGGACCTTGAGCCGCGATGACTCAACAGTACCCCGGGGCATCCCCGTCGTCAAATGAACTTGATATGAGCAAGCTCAACTTTGCCCTTCCTGCTCATCTCCGTCGACGTGTCGTTCCCGACCGCGGGAGGGCGCAGTCTCACGGAGATGAACCGATCGGGAGGGCGGGGATACGCTGGGCCCACGCCGCGACGACGCAGCGCGGGCGGGTGTCCGCCACCGACCGTTCACGGAGAGGTCCTAGCGTGCCGAGCATGGAACCCGAACATCCCCTCTCCGCTGTGGCGGTCACCACCGAGCAGCCCACGGGCAACCGGCGCGGCGCCGTGCTCGCGTGGGGGCTGTGGGACTGGGGCTCAGCCGCCTTCAACGCGGTCGCCACGACGTTCGTGTTCACGGTCTACCTGACCGGCTCCTCCTTCGGAGACGACACCACGACCTCCGCCGCGCTGTCCTGGGCGCTGTCCGGCGCCGGGATCGTCGTGCTGCTGACCGCACCGATCACGGGCGCCCGCTCCGACCGGTCGGCCCACCGAAAGCGGTGGCTCGCGATCAACACGGCCGTCGTCGTCGCCTGCCTCGCGCTCATGTTCTTCGTGCAGGCGGCTGCCTCCTACCTCTGGTTCGGGCTCGCGCTGCTGGCCGTCGGGACCGTCTTCTACGAGCTGGCGGCCGTGAACTACAACGCCATGCTCGCGCAGGTCTCGACCCCGCGGTCGGTCGGACGAGTGTCCGGCTTCGGGTGGGGCATGGGCTACATCGGCGGCATCGTGCTGCTGCTGATCGTCTACTTCGGCTTCATCCACCCCGACGTCGGGCTGTTCGGCGTGACCGACGCGAACGGCCTGGCCGTGCGCGTGTCGATGCTCGTCGCCGCGATCTGGTACCTCCTCTCCGCGCTGCCGGTGCTGTTCGCGGTGCCCGAGAACGCGATCGTCGGGCCGCCCGCGCCCCGGGTGGGCTTCTTCGGCTCCTACCGGATGCTGTCCGCCGACATCGCGCGCCTGTGGCGTGAGAGCCGGCACACGGTCTACTTCCTGCTCTCCAGCGCCATCTTCCGCGACGGGCTGACAGGCGTGTTCACCTACGGCGGCGTGCTCGCGGCGGGCACGTTCGGGTTCAGCGCGGGCGAGGTCATCATCTTCGCGATCGCCGCGAACGTCGTCGCCGGCGCCGCGACGATCGCCTCCGGACCGCTCGACGACCGGATCGGGGCGAAGCCGCTGATCCTCGTCTCGCTCGCGGGACTCGTGGTCAGCGGCCTGTGCGTGTTCCTGTTCCACGACGGCGGGCAGGCGGTCTTCTGGGCCTTCGGCCTGATCCTGTGCCTGTTCGTCGGGCCGGCGCAGTCGGCCTCTCGCACCTTCCTGGCCCGCCTGATCCCACCCGGGCGGGAGGGCGAGGTGTTCGGTCTCTACGCGACGACGGGCCGTGCCGCCATCTTCCTCGCACCGCTCGCGTTCGGCGTGTTCGTCACGATCGGCGGCGCCCAGTACTGGGGCGTCCTCGGCATCGCGCTGGTCCTGCTGATCGGGCTCGCGCTGCTGATCCCGGTGCGCGCCGCCGCCCGCGCACGCTGAGTGCACTGCCCTGCCGCCGCCCTCTCCGCGCAGATGCAGTCTCGCGGGGAGGGAGGCGGGCGGCTCAGCGCTCGGCGCGGGCGAGGTTCGCGCGCAGCTCCTCGGCGTTCTGGCGCACGACGTAGGCCGGACGGTCGCGCTCGACACGCCAGCTTTCGTCCAGGCCGCCGATGTTGACGGTGTCGTAGCCGAACTCGTCGTACAGCGCCGTGATGAAGGCGACCGCCTCCTCCGAGTCGCTCGCCGTGGCGAGGGCTCGCCGATCCGGCGTGCCGGCCGGCGCGCCGTCGGTGAGGATGTCGGTCGACCGGATGTGGTTGAAGCCCTTCACGACGACGGACGCGGGGAGGTGGTCCTGCAGCAGCCGCGAT
>JASGDW010000233.1:0-3148 GCA_047606965.1 Microbacterium sp. | reverse complement strand
TTGGCGCCAGTTCCTGCGAATGGCTACAGCATTTGCAGGCGCCATTCGCAGGAACTGGCGCCATCGCGCGCGAGGGAAGTCGGGGGCGGAGGGACACGGGTGAGGCGTCACCGCAGGACGAGGCCGTGCGGCGGTCGAGGCCGTGAGGACCCCAGACCGTCGGCGACGAGGATGTCGTACAGGATGCGGGGATCTCGGTGGGCCGGCGTTCGCCACCGGGACAGCGCCCTCACCATCCGCCGCAACGCATCGGCCCGGTCCTTCTCGGCAATCAGCGCCTGCTCGGGAGTCCGCCCACGCAGCAGGGACGGGTCCAGGTACTTTCCCACGCCGTCGTACTCGGCCGCGTGATCGTGCTCCTCGAAGTAGTAGTCGCAGTAGACATCGCGACCGTCCGGGAGGACGAAGCGCCGCTGCAGAACCGGTCGCGGGAACCCGAGCACGTGCAGCAGCCACCGACCCTCGCTCTCACGCACGCTGTCGGATTGCGCGGAGGCGAAATCGAGCGCGGACCATGCCTTCCGGGTGCCCCAACGGCGCGGCTCCCGCACGAGCACCCCTTCGATCTGCGCACGCGTCGCGAGAGGGCCGCCGGGACGGCGCACCCACATGGCCTGGTCCAGGGCGACAACCGCATCCCGGAAGGACGACGCTCGGGCGATGTCCGCCGCGGTCTGCGCCGGCGTCGTCAACCGGTGCCCGCCCCACTCGATCGTCTCCGGATCCGCGTCGACGACGGTGTGGCGGCGGAACTGCCCGGTGGACCGCCCGCCGGAGGTGCGCCCGACGATCGTGTCGACCACATCCGGCCAGGCGCCGATGCGGTCGATCCCCCACACCGCCCCGGCCGCCGCGTAGGCGACGACGACCGGCACCGTCGCGCGCTGCGTCGTCTCGGCGACGCGGACGGCGTGACGATCCATCGCCGTGAGGGATCGCCATCGATCCGCCGACACAAGAGCGCCCGTGGCTGCCGAGAGCCAGACGCCGGTGCGGTGCACGTGCTCGCGGCGGCGGCGGTCGTATTCCGACAGGTCGCGTCTGCGCGCGGTGGGGATGCGGGGAATCTCTCGCGGCTGCATGACCCGAGGCTGCCGCCGAGGCCGGGCCTCGAGCCCGGTGCGCATCGATCGGTGGATGGCCCGGCTCCGCCGACCGCCTGGGGAGGAGCGGCCGCAGCATCCGCTCCCAGCGACGATGGCGCCAGTTCCTGCGAATGGCTACAGCAATTTCAGGCGCCATCCGCAGGAACTGGCGCCATCGCGGGTGAGGGGGTTCGCCGGGCGCGGGCGGGGGATGCCGCGCGGGGGCTACCAGCTCACGGGCAGCGCCTTGCCCTCCTCGTAGCCGGCGGCGGACTGCAGGCCCACCAGCGCGCGCTGCGCGAACTCGGGCACGCTCGCCGCCCCCGCATAGGTGAACGACGAGCGCACACCGGAGGTGATCATGTCGATGAGGTCCTCGAGACCGGGCCGCAGCGGGTCGAGGTAGATCCGCGACGACGAGATCCCCTCCGCGAACAGCTCCTTGCGCGCGAGGTCGTAGGGGTCGAGCCGGCCGAACCGCTCGTGCACCGCCTTGGTCGAGGCCATGCCCCAGGACTCCTTATACACGCGTCCGGCCTCGTCGGTGAACAGCTCCCCGGGCGCCTCGATCGTGCCGGCGAACCACGAGCCGATCATGACGGACGCCGCTCCCGCCGCCAGCGCGAGCGCCACGTCGCGCGGGTAGCGCACCCCGCCGTCCGCCCACACGTGCGCGCCCAGCTCGTGCGCGCGCTGCGCGGTCTCGAGGACGGCGGAGAACTGCGGCCGGCCCACCGCCGTCATCATGCGCGTCGTGCACATCGCGCCGGGCCCCACGCCGACCTTCAGGATCGTCGCCCCGGCGTCGACCAGGTCGGCGACGGC
Organism: Microbacterium sp.; assembly: GCA_047606965.1. Taxonomy (GTDB): domain Bacteria; phylum Actinomycetota; class Actinomycetes; order Actinomycetales; family Microbacteriaceae; genus Microbacterium. Next base: position 1,238 of record JASGDW010000233.1, on the reverse strand, counting down.
GTCGGCGGTGACGATGTTGCCCGCCACGATCGGCAGGCCGAGCCCGAGGGCGGAGACGGCGCGCAGCGCGCGCAGCATCCCCTCCTGGTGGCCGTGGGCCGTGTCCAGCACGAGAACGTCCGCCCCCGACGCGGCGAGCGCCTCCGCCTTCGCGGCCGCGTCGCCGTTGATCCCCACCGCCGCCGCGACGACGAGCCGGCCGTCGGCGTCCAGCGCCGGGCGGTACAGCGTCGTGCGCAACGCGCTGCGCCGCGACAGGGTGCCGACCACGACACCGCGCTCGATAACGCAGACGGTCTCGACGTCGGCGGCGACGAGCTCGTCGAACGCCGCCCGAGCGTCGGGCATGTCCTCGGCCTCCAGCGCCGCGGGCCGACCGCGCACGAGATCGCCGAGCACCGCATCCGGCAGCGCGGTCGCGAGCCGGCCCGCCGGGACGATGCCGGCCACGTCCTCGATCCGCGGCCGGTCCGCGCCGGCGACGACCACGCCGTGCCCCGGCGTCGCCGGCAGCACCCGCAGCGCGTCGGCCACGGTCGCCTGCGGCGGCAGCAGGATCGGGGTGTCCCAGCGCACCGGCTGCCGCTTGACCCAGCGGATCGCGGCGTCCAGCTCCTGCAGCGGCATGTCCTGCGGGAGGACGCCGAGACCTCCGCGCCGGGCCAGCACGGCGGCGAGCCGGGCGCCGGTGACCGAGTTCATGTTCGCCGAGACGAGCGGGATCGTGGCACCCGTGCCGTCGGCCGGCGCGAGGTCCACGTCGAGCCGGCTCGCGATGCCGGAGCGGCGCGGCACGAGGAACACGTCCGAATAGGTGAGGTCGACCTCGGGCTGCTCGCCGTAGAACTCCATGTCTGTCAAGGTTAGCGATTCCTGACAGTGCGGATAATCCTGCGCAATCGCCGCCCCGGAAGACGCGGTCTCCGGGCCGTCGCAGAGCGGAAAGGACTAGCATTGAGCACCGTGCGTCGGGGCGGGATCATATCCGACGTTGTCGCGAGAGAACCGATGAAAGCAGGCGATCTTCAGTGTCGAGTCAGGTGACGGGCGTCGGAGTGTCCAGCGAAGGCGAGTTCGGGGCCAACGAATGGCTCGTCGAAGAGCTCTACGAGCAGTTCAAGGCCGACAAGAACACCGTCGACAAGTCGTGGTGGCCGATTCTCGAGTCCTACCAGCCCGCGGCCGGCCCGCTGACGACGCCGGCCGCCGCCGCGGCCGAGCCGCGGCCGGTGACGGCG
>JASGDW010000232.1:0-4392 GCA_047606965.1 Microbacterium sp. | reverse complement strand
TGGCGAGGTGCTCGCGCTTGGCGTCGACGACCCAGATCGCCGAGGGGGTCTTCTGCAGGTTGCGGATGCCGCCCAGGGACTTGTGCAGCTTGTCGAGCTCGCGCTTCTTGAGCAGCAGCTCCTTCTTCGTGAAGCCGCTGGAGGCGGGGTTCTCGAAGTCGAGCTCCTCGAGCTCCTTCATGCGGGCAAGGCGCTTGCTGACGGTGGAGAAGTTGGTGAGCAGGCCCCCGAGCCAGCGCTGGTTGACGTAGGGCTGGCCGACGCGGGTCGCCTGCTCGGCGATGACCTCCTGGGCCTGCTTCTTGGTGCCGACGAACAGCACGCTGCCGCCGTGCGCGACGGTCTCCTTGACGAACTCGTACGCCTTGTCGATGTACGAGAGCGACTGCTGCAGGTCGATGATGTGGATGCCGCTGCGCTCGGTGAGGATGAAGCGCTTGACCTTCGGGTTCCACCGGCGGGTCTGGTGTCCGAAGTGGACGCCGCTGTCGAGCAGCTGGCGAATGGTGACGACGGCCATGGCCGTTCTCCTGTTCTGTTGCGGTTGTCTTCGCTTCACCCGGCGGGTGGCGAACCTGGTGCCCGGCGCACACCCGCCCGGCTCGGAGTTCCGAGCTCGGGACCGGTGGGTGTGTGATGCCGCACGGCTTCCTCACGACGAGGGTTCCTGCCGTGCTCTGGGCACGCGTAGTCACCCCGCAGAACGGGGTGCACCCCGAGTCTAGCAGGATGGCGCCGCCCGCTCCTCCCCAGCCGGCACGACCGGGGCATCCTTCCACAGCCTGGGCGCAGCGGGCGGTCCCGGTCCGCGGACCGCCCGAGGCTGGGCGCATGATCCCGCGCCTCGCCCTCCTGCTGACGCTCCTGCTGCCCGCCGCCGCGCCGCCTGCCGCGGCGGACGACCCGCCGTCGTGGAGCTGGCCGGTCACCGCGCGGCAGATCGTCGAGCCGTACCGGCAGCCCGCGCATCCCTACGGCGCGGGTCACCGCGGCGTCGACCTCGCCGCCCCGGACGGCGTCGTCCGCGCACCCGACGACGGCGTCGTCGCCTTCGCCGGCACGGTCGCCGGCCGGGGCGTGCTCACGATCGACCACGGCGGCGGGTGGGTGAGCACGCTGGAGCCGGTGGTCACGAGCCTGGCCGCCGGCGACGCCGTCGCCCGGGGCGAGGTCGTCGCCACCGTGTCCGCGGGCGGGCACGCCCCCGCCGGCGCGCTGCATCTCGGGGCCCGTCACGACGGCGCATACGTGAACCCGCTGCTTCTGCTCGGCGCCGTCCCGCTGTCGGTGCTGCTGCCGTGCTGCGATCCGGTTCAGCCGGTCGTCACGGCGTTCCGCTGGCCGGAGTCGGACACCGCGCCCAGCGTGGCGCCGGTGATGTCGTTGTCGTTGCCCGCGACGGTGACCGCGCCGATCGCCCCGTCGGCGGAGAGCACGTTCCGATCGCCCTCGACCGTGAGCGAGCCGATCGAGCCCACGGTCAGCGTGTTGTCCTGACCGGCGACCACGAGGCTCGTCACCGCGGCCGCCACGACCGTGTCCCGGTCACCGTCGACGGAGAGCACCGCGACGTCGGCGTCGGCGAGGTCGACGGTCATGTCGGTGCCGGAGATCGTCACCGAGGGACAGGTGCCGGTCACGGCGACGGCCGTCCCGTCGCCGGAGACCGTGGTCGTCTGCCCCTCGCAGTCCCACGCATCGGTCGAGGTCGGCGAAGCCGTCGTCATCGCGGCGGACGAGGTCGACGGCGAGGCGGCCGCGGAGCCTGTGGGCAGCACCGTCACGCGCGGGGAGGGCGACGCGACGCACCCGGTCGGGACGGCGGCGAGGAGCGCACCGATCGCCACGGCGGCCAGGAGCGGCCCAGGACGGCGGATGCTCATGGCGCCCACGGTACGTCGCCGGGCCCGTCGGCGCGAGCCTCAGGCGCGGGGGTGCGCCTGGCGGTACGCCGCGGCCAGCCGTTCGCCGGAGACGTGCGTGTAGATCTGGGTGGTGCCGAGGCTGGCATGGCCCAGCAGCTCCTGGACGGCGCGGAGGTCGGCTCCCCCGTCCAGCAGGTGGGTCGCCGCGGAATGACGCAACGCGTGAGGTCCGACCGCCGTCCGTCCCACAGCGGGCCCGAGTGTACGGGCGACGAGGTCGTAGACGGCACGCGGGCCCAGCCCCCCGCCGCGGGCGCCGAGGAACACCGGCGCCTGCGTGGCCGGGAGTCCGCCGCGGGCGAGCAGCACGGGTCGGCCGCGTTCCAGATAGTGCGCGAGCGCACGCGCCGCGGCGCCCCCGAACGGGACGATGCGCTCCTTGTCCCCCTTGCCGACCACGCGCAGCGTGCGCTGGCCGATATCGACGTCGCGAGGCCGCATGCCGCACAGCTCCGACACGCGCACTGCCGCGCCGTAGAGGGTCTCCAGCACCGCCAGATCGCGCAGCGCGACCGCGTCGCCGTCGCAGGCCCGCTCCGCGGCGGCGCGGAGGACCCCGTCGATCGCCGCCGCCGTCCCGACGGCGGGCAGCGTACGCCCGCGCTTCGGGGCGACCAGGCGCAGCGCCGGGTCGGCGGCGACCAGACCGGTCTCCTGCGCCCAGGAGAAGAACCCGCGCACCGACGCGGTGCGCCGGGCCAGGGTCGCACGGCTGTCGCCACGGGCGGTGGCCCGCCAGAGCCATTCGCGCAGCTCCTCGAGGTCGATGTGTTCGATCGGGGTGTCCTCGCCCACGGCGCGCGCGAGGTCCGCCAGGTCGGAGCGGTAGGCGCGAACCGTCGCCGGAGACAGCCGGCGCACCTGTGCCAGGTGCGTGCACCATCGTTCCACCGCATCCGGGAGCAGCATGCGTCCAGGATGCCGCCTGCCGCCGGGTTGCGCGGTCAGCCTCGCCGGGAGCCGCCCGTCAGCCGCCACCCGGTCGGATCGCATTCCACGGCCGATTCGAGCAGCATCCCGCCGAGCTGGGCCTCGACCTGCGCCGGTGCCAGGCCGCTGCGCGCCGCGATGACGGCGACGTCCCGGAACGCCCGCAGGCTCATCGCATCGCGCACGCGCTGCCGGTCGCCGGTCCACTCCTCGAGCGGAGGCGCGTGCGCGGTGAGGCGTCCGATCAGCTCGAGCGCCTCGTCGGGGCAGGTCACGCAGGTGGCGTCCGCCTCGCGCAGCAGCCGGTGGGCGCCGATCGAGGTCGCACTGGTGACCGGCCCGGGGACCGCGCCGAGGGGCCGGCCGAGGGTCGCGGCGTGATGGGCGGTGTTCAGGGCCCCGCTGCGGGCGCCGGCCTCGACGACGACCGTCGCGTCCGAGGCGGCGGCGATGATGCGGTTCCGTGCCAGGAACCGCCATCGGCTCGGCGCGGTGCCGCACGGCGACTCCGCCACGACGACCCCGCGGGCGGCGATCCGTTCCAGCAGCCGCGCGTTGCCCGCGGGGTACAGCCGGTCGCAGCCCCCCGCGAGGAACGCCACGGTCGTGCCCTCCGCGCCCAGCGCGGCGCGGTGGGCCGCGGCATCCACCCCGTAGGCGGCGCCGGAGACGATCACGCCGCCGGCGGCGGCGACGCCCGCGGCGAGCTCGGCCGCCACCTGCTCGCCGTAGGCCGTCGCGGCGCGGGCGCCGACCACGGCGATCGCGCCCGCGGACGCCTCGAGCAGCGTCGCGTCCCCGCGCGCCCAGAGGCACAGCGGCGCGTGCACCCCGAGATCGTCGACGCGGCGGGGCCAGACCCGGTCCTCCGGGGTGAGCAGCCGAGCGCCTGCCCGTCGCGCTGCGGCGAGGGCACCGGCGAGCAGACCCGCCTCCGCCCGCGGGATCCAGCGCTCGCGGGCCTTGCGCATGTCCTCGACGCGGCAGTCGGCGAGCTCGGCGGCAGGCCGCACCCCGTCCGAGGCAACGATCAACTCGTAGGCCGTGACCGGGTCGCATCCGGCCAGCAGGGCGCCGGCGACGCCGTCTCCGGGCTCGGTCAGCGCCGACCACACGACCAGCGCCGCACGGCGGGCGGCCGGGTCGTCGGCGGCGGGCGCGAGACCGAGGCCCGCGTGCGCGAACAGCACGCCCAGCGGCGGCGGGCTCATCCCTGGATCCCCTTCTTCAGAAAGAGCGCACGCCCGACGTCGTGCGCGCCCGGGCGCCCGCGCCCGGCGAGGTCGGCCAGCGTCCAGGCCACGCGCAGCACCCGGTCGTACCCGCGCAGCGTGAGTCCGCCCCGTTCCAGCGCGGCGTCGAGCGGGCGGCGCACCTCCGGCGCGGGCGCGAGCGGGCCGTCGCGCAGCCAGGATCCCGACACCTCGGCATTGCGCTGCCAGGGGGTGTCCCGCAGCCGGTGCGCGGCGCGGGCGCGGGCGTCCCGCACGCGCGCCCGGGCGGTTGCCGAGGAGGTGCGCTCGCCGCTGCGGTGGTC
>JASGDW010000231.1:0-17696 GCA_047606965.1 Microbacterium sp. | reverse complement strand
CACCTCGTTCGCGAGCCTCGGATCGCAGATCGCGACGGTCGCCGTGCTGGCGCACATGTGGGCCCTGACGCACAGTGCGCCAGCACGGCGACCGTCGCGATCTGCGATCCGAGGCTCGCGAACGAGGTGCCCGTCCACAGCGCCGCGAACGCACGGCTGTCGCGAAGGGGGCTCACGTCGACGAAGAGCCGACGCGATGTCACGGCTCGTGTGCGGCGGCGTCGAGGTGTGTCTGCAACCGGTCCGTCACGCTGCGCCGGGCCAGGGCGGCTTCGAGCTCGCACGCGATCGCATCGAGAGACAGCGACAGGGCGTCGTCGAGTTCCGCGACGGCCGCTTCCGTGGCCCGCCACTCGTGCTCGACCAGGGGGAGGAGCCGCTGCCCGTCGGAGGACAACTCGATGAGCCGGGTCCGAGCATCCGTCCCGACGGCGGTGACGACGAGACCCGCGCGTCTCATCGCATCGACCGTCTGGCTCACCGCCGAATGCGTCCGGCCCAGCGATGCGGCCAGCGCAGTGATCGTCATTGCTCCTTCGTGACCGAGTCGAAGCAGTGGCGCGGCGAATCGCGGACGCATCTGATGATGGCCGAGGCGGCGGTACACGTCTTCGATACCGGTGTCGATCTGCCGCAGGACCGCGAACAGGCGATCCCATCTGCCGGGCTCACTGGAAGGGTCCGGGGAGATGGTCACAGAAGAAATATAACAGTGCTGTTATTTTCCTCTCCGAACGTGGACATCTGGCGTCGTCGTGCGTGCGCCGCACGAGCCGGGTTCGAGCGCGCGATCACGGCACCGGTCGCTGCGCGAGGGATGCCGGCAAGCGGAGGGGGGATGCCGGGATCCGCGACGAGAAACTGTCCGACGTATCGCCGATGCGGTCTCGCGTCGGACAGAGCGACAGGCCCGCTTTAAATGACATAATGTGCATTATCGGCAATAACGCACGTTCGGGCGACGGCCGGGCTTGTCACTGTGTCAGGACGCTGCACCTCGAGGTGATGCGCATGTGGATGAGCCCGTCGATAGTGCTGGTGTCACGGATGGTCATCTTCTCGATCGGCAGCGCCTCGCTGTATCTGAGCCCTCCTGGATCGCACGGTCCGGCGCATAGCCCGCATCGTCCCAGACCACGAGGATCCGTGTTGTCGGCGGTCCGGAAGTCGAGAGTCACCCCGGCGCGAGCGCCGTTGTCGTCGCGGGCCGTCGACACGAACGCGAGCTGCTGGACGTCGACCACACCGTCGTCCGCGCCTCGGACCGGTGCCGCCGCGGCGGCGAGCGACGCGGCGGCCATGCTCCTGATGCTCGCCTGCGCTTCGCCGATGTCATACGTCGTCGGGGACGCCGAGGCGCTCTGCTGCGGCGCTGCCGATGCGACGTCGATCCCGCAGACGAAGTCCTGACCCGCCACGTCAGGCAGCGTGAACGCGCCGATGAGTATCGACACCTCGCCGTCCGACGCCGTCGAGACCGCGGTCAACGCCGCGAGCACGCCGGTCGCGACGGCCAGCACCGCAGCGGCCGCCGACAGGACACGACAGCGCATACGGAGTGAGACGACGTCGGTGGCGCGGTCGCTCGTCGGCGGGTGTCCACGGGACACGCGGCGAGCCTAGATGCGCGCGTCCTGCGGGCCGTCGCGGTGCTCACGGGCGTGATCGCGCACCGCGCCGTCGCCCACGTCGTCGCCGGCGTCCGCCGCAGCGACGGCGTGGTCGCCATCGGGGTCGCCCTCCTCGTCGTCACCGGTGTCGTCGGCGGCGGGATCACCCTCTTCTCTGCCGGCTTCGCGCTGACGCCGTGGTGAGGCGGGCGGCGTCCCGCGAAGGATGATCCCCCCTCTACGCTGAATGGATGCTGCAGACCCTCACCGGCTTCGTCGTGGTGGGGGTGGCGATCCTGATCGGGTACGGGCTCGGCCGCGCCGACCTGCTCGGCCCGCATGCCCGGTTCGTGCTGGGACGCCTGACGTTCTACATCCTCTCCCCCTTCCTGCTGTTCGTCGTGCTCTCCCAATCGGACGTGCACACGCTGTTCTCCGCGCTCCTGCCCGTCTCCGCGATCGCCGCCGCGGTCGTCATCGCCGCGCAGGCGCTGCTGTCCCGCCTGGTGTGGCGTCGCCGGGTGGGCGACGCGCTCATCGCCGCGCTCTCGGCCGCGCAGGTCAACTCGAACAACATCGGCATCCCGCTGTCGCTGTACCTTCTGGGCAGCGCCGCGTACCCGGCACCGGTCATCCTCATGCAGCTGCTGCTGTTCACGCCGCTCACCCTGGCGATCCTGGACGCCGCGACCTCGGGGTCGCGATCGGTGCGCCGCATCCTCTGGCGGACCCTGCGCAACCCCATCGTCGTCGCGTCGGCGCTGGGGGCGCTCGTGGCCGCGCTCGGCTGGCAGGTGCCCGACCTCGTGCTCGCCCCCGCGACCCTCCTCGCCAACGCCTGCGTCCCCGTCCTCCTGATCTCCTACGGGATCTCCCTGCACGGTCAGCGCGTGCTCGGCACCGCCGGGCACCGCGCCGAGATCGTCACCGCCAGTGCGCTCAAGCTCCTGGCCATGCCGCTGCTGGCATGGGCCGTCGCGACCTACGTCTTCGACATGGCCGCGCACGACGTGCTCGTCGTGGTGGTCCTCGCCGCGCTCCCGACGGCGCAGAACGTCTTCGCCTACGCGCAGCAGTACGGCGTCGGCGAGACCGTCAGCCGCGACACCATCTTCATCACCACCGTCGGATGCGTTCCCGTGCTGCTCGGCGCCGTCGTGCTCCTCGGATGACCTCGCGCGTCATATCCGCGGGAACCGCTCCCCCCGGGCGCTACGCTGATCGTGCCATTCCCAGGCATCTCATAGAGAGGAGGGTCATGTCCGAGTCCCTCGCAGGTCGCAAGGTCGCCGCGAACGCCATCCGCACAGCTTTCGGCGTCGGGGGCGCCATCGCCCTCATCGTCGGCATCCTCATCCTCGTCTGGCCGTTGAAGACCGCCGCGGTCGGAACGGCGATCATCGCGATCTACGCCATCGCATCCGGACTGGTCTATGCCGCTCTCGGCGTCTTCTCCAAGACCCTCGGCGGATGGTCGCGGGTGGGCCACGTCGTGCTCGGGCTGCTGTTCGTGGTCGCCGGCATCGTCGCGCTGTCGAATCTCGGTGACACGACGGTGTTCCTCGCGATCTTCGCGGCGGTGTTCGTGGGCATCACCTGGATCGTGGAGGGCGTCGTCGCGCTGACCACGCTCTCCGGCGCGGCGTCGAAGGGTCTGACCAGCTTCTTCGCGGTCGTCAGCCTCCTCGCCGGCATCGTCCTGCTGTTCTCACCGCTGATCGCGGCCGCGTTCCTGTGGCTGTTCGTCGGCGTCTCGCTCGTGGTGCTCGGCCTGCTTCAGATCGTGCGCGGCGTCACCTTCACGCGGGTCTGACTGCGTCCATGTGAATCGCCGGGGCTGCCGGCCCGGCATATCCTGGGCGGCCCGCCCGGGGTCACACCGCGGAGAAGGAGCCGATGTCCCCCACCAGGCGGGTGTTGTCGGCGGGCACCGGGTCGACGACGGCCTGCGCGACCTCCGCGGCGAACTCCCCCACGTTGTACAGGCGGCCGGCCGACTCACGACGCTGCGCGATCGCGCCCGGGTTCGCGCGCTCCAGGAGCGTCGCGGTGATGGTCCCCTCGATCATGTCGCCGGACACGACGACGAACTCGATGCCCCGTGCGGCCAGCGCCGGGATGCGCTCTCGCAGCGCATCCTCTCCCGCCCGCTTGGACAGCGCGACCGGCTCGTACTCCGGCATCGTCGGGGTGGTGCGGATGAAGTGCGCCTGATGGCTCGTGACGAACACGACGCGACCGCCCTCGTGCAGCAGCGGCAGCGCCGCTTCCAGCACCCGCACCTGCGCGTCCCGGTTCAACCGCAGGGCGTAGTCCTCGGCCATGCCGCCCTCCATCCCGCCGGAGGCGTTGAGCACAAGCACGTCGAGGCCTCCGAAGGCGACCGCCACCGAGCCGAACATGGCGTCCACGGACGCCGTGTCGGTCAGGTCGGCGCCGACGACGAGGACCTGCACGCCGAGCGCCCGCAGCTCGTTCGCGAGCTTCTCGGCGCGCGGCGCCTTGTTCCGGTAGTTGATGACGACGTTCGCGCCGGCCTGGGCGAGGTAGCGGGCGGTGTCGGCGCCGATGCCGCGGGAGGAGCCGGTGACGAGGGCGGTCTTCCCGCGCAACGAGTCCACCGGAAGAGACTGGGACATGGTGCTCCTGCGTGTCGAAGGGCGAGACGGCGTCGTCCACTCTATCGACTCGTGCGATCCTCGCTGTCCGGGGCGTCTGCCTGTTATGGTGCGAACGAGCGCACGGGAAGGACGCGCGATGCTCACCGACCTCATCCAGTACCTGTGGATCGCATGGCTCGTGCTGGCGCTCGTCTGTGTGATCGTCGAGCTGCTGACGCTGGAGTTCACGTTCCTCATGCTCGCCGTCGGCGCGCTCCTGGGCGGTCTCGGAGTGAGCCTGCTCAACGGTCCCTGGTGGCTGCAGGTGGTCGCCGCGGCCGTGATCTCGGCGCTCCTGCTGTTCACGATCCGCCCCCTGCTGCTGCGGCTGATCCATCGCGGGCGGGAACCGGTGCGCACGAACGTCGACGCGCTCCGCGGCATGGGCGCACGGGTCGTCGGCGCCTTCGTCGACGGGGCGGGAGCGGTCAGGCTCGACAACGGCGAGACCTGGACGGCGACGCCCGCCGTGCGTGAGACAGGGCGCGTATTGAGCGTCGGCGCCCGGGTCGTGGTCGTGGAGGTGGCCGGCGCCACCGTCAGGGTCGCCGCGGCTGACCCCCGAGGAGAGGACACCGGAAAATGATTGACATCCAGGCGTTCGTGGGAAAGGTCTTCGTCATCGTGCTGCTGGTCGTTCTCGCGATCTTCGTGATCGTGGTGATCGCCCGCTCCATCCGCATCATCCCGCAGGCCTACGCGGGGATCGTCGAGCGTCTCGGTCGCTATCACCGCACGCTCCAGCCCGGTCTGACCCTGCTCGTGCCCTTCATCGACCGGCTCCGTCCGCTCGTCGACATGCGGGAACAGGTGGTCTCCTTCCCGCCGCAGCCGGTGATCACCGAGGACAACCTCGTCGTGTCCATCGACACGGTCGTCTACTTCCAGGTGACGGACGCGCGCGACGCCACCTACGAGATCGCGAACTATCTGGGCGCCGTGGAACAGCTGACCACGACGACGCTGCGCAACGTCGTGGGCGGCCTTAACCTGGAGGAGGCGCTCACCAGCCGCGACGAGATCAACGGACAGCTGCGGATCGTCCTGGACGAGGCGACCGGCAAATGGGGCATCCGCGTCTCCCGCGTCGAGCTCAAGGCGATCGAGCCACCCGCCTCCATCCAGGACTCGATGGAGAAGCAGATGCGCGCCGAACGGGACCGTCGCGCCGCGATCCTGACCGCGGAGGGCTCCAAGCAGTCGCAGATCCTCGAAGCGGAGGGGCGACGACAGGCGGAGATCCTGCGTGCCGAAGGCGACAAGCAGGCGCAGATCCTCCGCGCTGAGGGCGAGTCGCAGGCCATCCAGGCGGTGTTCGCGGCGATCCATGCGGGCAACCCCGACGACAAGCTGCTCGCCTACCAGTACCTGCAGACGTTGCCGAAGATCAGCGAGAGCCCCTCCAGCAAGCTGTGGATCGTGCCGAGCGAGCTCACCCGCGCGCTGCAGGGCATCGGCGACGCCTTCGTCACGAAGGCCCAGGGCGAGTCGCCGGACTCCGACGCGTCGTGACCCACCCCTATCTGCAGGGCACGGGCGTACCGCGCATCCTGGCCCATCGAGGCCTCACCGGCCCCGAGCAGGTCGCCGCCGGCATCGTCGAGAACTCCTTCGCGGCCCTCGCGGTGGCCCACGCGGCAGGCGCGGAGTACATCGAGTCCGACTGCCATCTGACGCGGGACGGGGAGGTCGTGCTGTTCCACGACGCGGACCTCGTCCGCGTCACCGGCGACCCGCGCCGGCTGTGCGAGGTAGGACTCGCCGAACTCGAGGCGATCATGTCCGACCGGGGCGGCCTGGTCACCCTGGAGCAGGCGCTCGACGCCTTCCCGCGCACCCGGTTCAACATCGACGTCAAGGCGGTGGACGCCGCGGCGCCCGCAGGCCGCATCGTGGCGCCGGCCGCCGAACGCGTGCTGCTGACGAGCTTCTCCGACGGACGTCGCCGGGCCGCCCTCGCCGCCGCGGTGGCCTCTCGGCCCGGGCAGCGGCCCGCCACCTCCCCCGGCAGGGGCACCGTCGCGCGTCTGCTCGTCGCGGTCCGGCTCGGCGCGCGCCGCCGCGTCGCCCGTCTGCTGGAGGGGATCGACGCGGTACAGGTGCCGGAACGGCGTGGCCCGCTCCGCGTCGTCACGCCTCGCTTCGTCCAGGCGCTGCACGCGGTCGGCACGGAGGTGCACGTGTGGACGGTCAACGACGTCGACGACATGCACCGGCTGGTCGCGCTCGGCGTCGACGGCATCGTCACCGACCGGGCCGATCTGGCGCTGGCCGTCCTCCCCCGCACAGGCTGAACATCGACTGTGAGTTGTCCACGGTCTTCATCGCTTCGGATGATCCGCCCAGGTCGCCGCGTTATACCGGACAACATACGCGACGAGAGGACCACACAATGGCAGATCGCAGCCTTCGCGGCATCCGACTCGGCGCCCAGAGCCTGCAGAGCGAAGAGGGCGTCATCCTGCATGAACGCACGCAACGGACCTACGTCTGCGGCACATGCGCCCATGAGACCACGCTGACCTTCGCCGCCGACGCCGAGGCGCCCGAGACCTGGGAATGCCGGGCCTGCAGCGCCGAGGCGGTCCTGCGCGTCGGCGACACGATCGTCGCCGTCGACCGCAGCGACGAGAAGGCGGCCCGCACTCACTGGGACATGCTGCTCGAGCGTCGCTCGATCCCGGAGCTCGAGGAGTTGCTGGAGGAGCGCCTGGCGTTCATCCGCTCACGTCGTGGTTCCGGCGAGGACGTCACCAAGAAGACCGCCTGAGCATCACCCGATCTCGACGTCGCCGGCCCTTTCGGGGGTCGGCGACGTCGACGTCCGTCGGCGCAGTCCGATCAGCAGGCCGCACCCGGCGACCGCGACCAGACCGCCCCACCCGAGCACGGCTTGGATCCACGGTCCCACGACGACGGCCGGGGTCAGACCCGTGCGCAGCGGCACGTCGGTGACCATCGCGCCTGCGGTGTCCTCCTCGAGCCCGTCGAGGACCTCGCCGTCCGGCGCGATGACCTGGCTCGTTCCGACGGTGGAGAGATTGACGACCGCTCGGCCGGTCTCGATCGCCCGCATCCGGGCGAAGGCGAGCTGTTGCAGGTTCTCGTCGGTGCCGCGGAAGTCGGCGTTGTTGGTCTGCAGCAGGTACACCTCGGCTCCTCCGGTGGCCCCGTCCCAGATCACGTCGTCGTAGATCACGTCGAAGCAGATCGCGAGACCGACGGTGGCGCCGGCGACCTCCATGACCGGCGCGGCGGTGCCGGGGGTCTCATCGAGCTGGAGCAGTCCGATCAGATCCGGTGCGAGCTGCGCATAGAGCCACCGGTCCGGGACGTATTCACCGAACGGCACCAGATGCCGCTTGTCGTATATGTCGGTCGCGCCCTCCCCCGCGACCCAGAGCATCGAGCTGTTGAAGTACTCGCCGCCCCGTGCGGTCGCGGCGTTCATCAGCAGCGGCGCATCGACGCTCTCGGAGACGGCGTCGAGCGCGGCCGCTGTTGTCGCGCTGGCGAGGGGGTCCGAGTCCACGCCGCCCTCCGGCCAGAGCAGGACGTCGATGTCCTGGCCGGCCAGCGCCTCGGACGCCGACAGCTGAGCCTCCAGCACGGCGTCGCGGGTGCGGGCGTCGAAGTATCCGGCGGGGCCGTCGCCCTGCACGGCGCCCACCCGCAGGGTTCCGGCGTCCGTCGTCGGGAACTGTGGCACGAGGAACAGCGCGATCAGCACGACGAGCGCAGGCAGCGCGGTCAGCGGCCGCCGGAGCCGCGCGACGCGGACGGACTCGACCGCCGCGGCGGCGACGAACACGATGAGGAACGTCAGCCCGGAGATCCCGACCCACGACGCGACCGGCGCGAGTGGACCCGAGGCCTGCGTCACCCCGATGCGCGCCCAGGGGAAGCCGCCGTACGGCCACGAGCCCAGGAACTGCTCCCGCATGGCCCACAGCGCGGCGACGAGCGCCGGCAGCAGCGTCAGCCGCCACCACGGCGCGGGGAGCAGCCGCGGCAGCCAGCGGTACGCGAGGGTGATCGCGACGCCCGCGACGCCGGTGAGCACGGCCTCCAGGAATGTCAGGGCGAGCCAGGGAACCGGCCCGAGATAGCGCGCCGTGAACGAGACGTTCACGAGGAAGAACCCGAGGCCGAAGACGAAGCCGACCAGCAGCGACGACCGGATGCGCCGGCCGATCAACGGCGTCAGAGCACCGGGAACCGTGACGAACACCACCGGCCACCAGCCGAGCGAGGGGAACGCGGTCGTCAGCAGCAGCCCCGCACCCGCCGACACCACGAGCGCGGCCCACAGCGGCAGCACGGGACGTCCGAGGGCAGCCGTGGTTCGGGTCGCGGGCACGCTTCAGCCTAAACGGCGGCGCTCACACCGAGCTGTACGCCACGATGCCGCGGCGCACGGCATCCAGCGCCGCGCGGGCGGTGGTGCCCACCGAGTCGGAGGCGACGAGGGAGAGCTGGTCGAGCAGGTCGATCGTCTGCTTCGTCCACCGCACGAAGTCCCCGGCGGCCATGTCGGCCTCGGCGAGCACCCGGTCCAGCATGCCGCCGCGCGCCCAGGCGTGCATCGCCGAGGACAGTCCTGCGGCGGGGGGCTCGGAACCGGGCAGACCGTGCGCGCGCTCGAGGTCGTCGAGCCGCTGCCACAGCGCCTCGGTGTCGTCCAGGGCGGTGCGGAACGGGCCGCGGGGCAGCGCCCGCTCGCCGCCCTCGTCGCGCCGCGGCTCGTACACCAGGGCGCACACGATCGCCGCCAGGGCGGGGGCGTCCAGCCTCCCCCAGATGCCGCTGCGCAGCGATTCGGCCACCAGAAGGTCGCGTTCGCCGTAGATCCGTCGCATGGTGCGGCCGTCGGCGGTGAGCACGCTCCGCCCCTCCGCCTCGGCGACGTAGCCGAGCTCGGCGAGCACCTCGACGACGTGGTCGAAGACCCGCGCCACGGTGCCGGTGCGGGTCTCGATCTGCCGCCGCATCCGGTCGACGTCGCGCGTGAGCCTCCAGTACCGCTCCGCCCACCGCGCGTGCTGCTCCCGTTCGGGGCAGGTGTGGCAGGGGTGGCGCTGCATCCGCTTGCGCAGTGACTGGATCTGCCGTTGCCGCGCCTCGCGCACCGTGCGGGAGGCTGTCGCGTCCTTGCGGTTCTGCTTCTCGAGGTCGCCGAGCTCACGGCGGATGCCGGAGTACTCCGCGACGTCGCCGCGGTCGCACGCCATCGCCTCGGCATAGCCCGCCAGGGACGCCTCCGCCTCCCGCACCTGACGGGCGAGGCCCACCACGGCCCGGTCGGCCTGGAACTGCGCGAACGAGGACTCGAGGACCTCCCGCGCCCGGGGCCGGCCGAACTGGTCGATGAGGTTGACGGCCATGTTGTAGGTCGGCCGGAAGCTCGAGTTCAGCGGGTAGGTGCGTCGCGAGGCGAGGGAGGCGACGGCTTGCGGGTCGAGACGGTCGGACCACGCGATGACCGAGTGTCCCTCCACGTCGATTCCGCGGCGCCCGGCGCGGCCGGTGAGCTGGGTGTACTCCCCCGGCGTGATCGGGACGCGCGCCTCGCCGTTGAACTTCTCGAGCTTCTCGAGCACGACCGTGCGCGCCGGCATGTTGATGCCCAGCGCGAGGGTCTCGGTGGCGAACACCGCCTTCACGAGCTTGCGCTGGAAGAGCTCCTCCACGATCTCCTTGAACGCCGGCAGAAGGCCCGCGTGATGGGACGCGACACCGCGCTCCAGATCGTCCCGCCACTGCCAGAAGCCGAGCACGGCGAGGTCTTCGTCGGGCAGGGAGCCGGTGCGCTCGGCCACGATCGCGCGGATCTCGGCGCGCTCGGCGGCCGTGGTCAGCCGCACACCGGCGCGGCGCGTCTGGGCGACGGCCGCGTCGCATCCCACCCGGCTGAAGATGAAGAAGATCGCCGGCAGGAGGCCGGCTCGGCCGAGCAGCTCGATCGCCTCGGGACGTCCCACCCCGGTCTCACGCCGGCCCCCGGCCGGGGCGAGGCGGCCGCCTCCTCCACCGTGGCGGCGGCCGCGCGTCGCGCGTCGATCGTTCCCGTGGGCGATCGGCGCGCCGGTGCTCAGCCGCAACAGCTCGCGGTTGACCTGCGCGGCGCCCGCGCGGTCGTCGAACAGCGGCAGCAGCTCGCCTCGCGCCAGCACGTGCTGCTCCAGCGGCACCGGGCGGGTCTCGGACACGACGATGTCGGTGTCGCCGCGGACCGTGTCGAGCCAGTCCCCGAACTCCTCGGCGTTGGACACCGTGGCAGACAGCGACACCATCCGCACCCGCGCGGGCAGATGGATGATGACCTCCTCCCACACCGCGCCGCGGAACCTGTCGGCGAGATAGTGCACCTCGTCCATCACGACGAAGCCGAGGTCGCGCAGCGCCGGCGAGTCGGCGTAGAGCATGTTGCGGAGCACCTCTGTGGTCATCACCAGGATGCGGGCGGAGCCGTTGACATTGGTGTCGCCGGTGAGCAGGCCGACGTTCTCGTCCCCGTAGACCGTGCTCAGCTCCCGGAACTTCTGGTTCGACAGCGCCTTCATCGGTGTCGTGTAGAAGGCCTTCGTCCGCGGCTGCCGCATCGCCAGGTGGATCGCGAACTCGCCCACGACGGTCTTGCCCGCGCCGGTGGGCGCGGCGACGAGCACGCTGCGACCCGATTCGAGCGAGCGGCATCCGGCCAGCTGGAAGTCGTCCAGCGCGAACCGCTGGGCGGCCGCGAACACCTCGGTCTCGGTCATGCGTCGAGGACGCTCGCCTCACGCTTGCGCCGGCTGCGGTCGAAGAGCAGCGAGACGCCGGCGGCCGCGAAGTACAGCACGATGAGGATGCCGCCGAGCATGAGCATGGAGATGACGTCGGCGGCGGGGGTGGCGATCGCGGCGAAGAGCACCACGACGATCACCGCGATGCGCCACGACTTCAGGATCGCCTTGCCGGAGACGATCCCGGCGACGTCGAGGGCGACGAGGAAGACGGGCAGCACGAACGCCACGCCGATGACGATCATCAGCTTGAAGACGAAGTCGTAGTAGTCCTGCGCGTTGTAGAAGTTCGCGCCGCCCTCGGGCGTGAACGACCACATCAGCTCGATGACGTGGGGCATGATCAGGATGCCGACGTAGCAGCCGGCGAAGAACAGCGGGATCGCCGATCCCACGAACCCGATCGTGTAGCGGATCTCCTTGCGCGTCATCGCGGGCATGACGAACGCCCATATCTGCCAGAGCCAGACGGGCGCCGAGAGGAAGATGCCGATCGTGAACGCGATCCGCATCCGCATGTCGAACGCCGAGGTCACGGTGCCGAAGTTGAGCGCGGAGAAGTCGTCGCCGCGGGTGGCCGCGATCACGCGGATGGGCGAGGTGATGAGGTCGATCACCGGGTCGGTGATGAAGAACGAGACCACCATCGCGACCACCATCGCCGCGGCCGCGATCATCAACCGCTTGCGGAGCTCGATCAGATGCTCGACCAGCGACATCCGCCGATCGTGACGTGGTTGCTCCGGCTCCGGGAGGTGTGGCGTGCCGATCGTCGCCACCGGCGGTTAACGGGTCGGACCGGTGTCGTCAGAACGCGAGGCCGACGTGTCCGGGGTCGTGCTCGCGGCGGGCGTCGTGCTCGGCGTCTCGGAGTCGTCGTCCTTCATCGCCTTCATCTCGCCCTTGAAGACACGAGCCGACTGGCCCAGGCTCTTGGCCAGCGCCGGAAGCTTCGCGGCCCCGAAAAGCAGCAGGATCACCGCGAGGATGATCAGCAGATGCGGCCATCCGAACGCGTTTCCGAACATGGGGAACTCCTTGTCGAAGCTGTTATGCGCCCAGTCTAACCCGCGGGGCGTGAACCGGGCGGAGCGCGCCCGTCTATGCGCGCCCGTACTGCGCGAGCCCGGCCGCGGCCCATTCGGCGGCGGCCGTGCGCGCGACAGGAGGCGAGAGCACCTCGAGATCGCCGCCGAAGCGGGCCACGAGCCGTCGCAGACCGCGCTCGTCCGCGATGCGCAGCTCCGCGGTGCACACGCCTCCGCTCTCGGTCACCTCGGCCTGGAGGAGATAGTCGGCCAGCAGCGGTGCGTGGCTGGCCGGGAAACGGATGCGGGCGACGATCTCGGCACGGTCCGGGTCGAAAAGCGCCGTCGCGGGTGCGGCGGAGTGCGTGGCGGCGACATCGGTGACGGCGACGTCGGCGACGCGGTCGAGGTGGAAGGTGCGCATCGCCTGCCGCAGATGGCACCACCCCTGCAGGTACCACTGGCCGTCGGCGATGTGCACCGTCACCGGGTCGACGGTGCGGGTGGTCGCCACGCCCTCCGGGGTGCGGTACGTGAAGCTGACGGCGACGCCGCCGCGCAGCGCCTCGGTCACACGCTCGCGCACCTCGTCGACCGGGGCCGGCGCGACGATCACCTCCGCTGGGGCGCCGGACGCGCCGCGGGCGAGCGTGGCGAGCAGTCCCGGCAGCGCGGGCGAGTCCCGGATCCCGGGAAAGGAGGCGGCCAGGTGCAGCCCGGCGAGCAGTGCTGCGGCCTCGCGCGCGGTGAGCCTGGGCGCGTGCTCGAGCCCGACGGTCTGAGTCAGCGCGATCCGATCGTGCTCCTCGAGCAGATCCCAGTCGATGTCGAACAGGTCGTGCGGTAGCTGCCAGAAGCCGCTGTCGCCGGGACGGCCGATGACGGTGAGCTTCTCGACCATGCCGCGCATCTGCTGCGGCGTCACATCGAAGTCCGCTGCGGCCTGAGCGACCGAGACCTCGCCGCGTTCGATGAGATAGGGCACGAGCTGCAGGATCAGTGCGGCGCGCTCCGCCGCCGGAGTGCGTCGCCCGGTGCTCATCGAGAGGCCCCGTGACGCTCGAGCGCCCCCCGCAGACGGGCGACGACGAGCTCTCGCAACTGTGGCGGCTCGACCACGCGCACCTCCGGACCGTACGAGGCGAGCTCGTCGGCCAGCACGTGCACGTCGACGTACGGCACCAGCAGGCCCTGCGCGGCGGGTGTCGCCCGGCGGCGCAGCCGCAGCTGCGCCTCGGTGCCGGGGTCGACCTCGATGAGCGCCCGCTGGCGCGCGGCGAGCTCCTCCAGCCCGCGCAGCGCCCGCTCCCCCGCCCCGTCGCGGGCCGCCGGATCGAAGCCGTCGCGGGTGCCGCGGACCGGGCCCACGATGCGCGAGAGCAGGAAGGTGCGCTCCGCCCCCGCTCGCAGGTCGTTCGCGAGCACATGCCAGCGAGCCTCGTACTCGACCAGGGCGAGCGGCTCGACACGCCGGCGCCGGGCCGCGTCCTGACCCGGCTTGAGATAGGCGAACTCGACGATGCGGGCCTGTTCGATGGCTCGCTGCAGCGGTGCGAAAGCCGGGTCGCGCACGTTGAGCCGCGGCGCGAGACCGATGATGGGCTCATCGACGATGCCGCCCAGCGAGCGGATCTTCCGCAGCCCGCTGCGCGCCGCAGCAGACAGCGAGCTCTCCCCCCACACCTCGCCTGCGAGTCCCAGCAGTGCCAGCTCCTCCGGCGTGAACGAGAGGTCGGCGGGGAGCGCGTACTCGGCCGAGGGCACGCGATAGCGCGCCTCGCGGAGGTCGTCGGGGTCGGCGCTGTCGCCGATGGTCTCGATCGGCACGCCCAGCTCGCGCAGATTCTCCTTGTCGCGCTCGAACATCTTCTCCAGCGCATCCTTCGAGGCGCCGGACTGCGACTGCTCGCGGTAGCCGGACACCGAGGCGAGGATCGTGTCCTTCGTCAGACCGTGCTGGGTCGCCATGAGCGCGACGACCAGATTGACGAGGCGTTCCTCGGGCGCGGGGTGGGAGGGCACGCGGCCATCCTAGGGGCGGGCCGACCGCGCCGGCTCAGCCGTCGATCCCCAGGACGTCGACGATGAAGACCTGGGCGCTGGTCGATCCGGTCTCCGAACTTCCCGCCGGCAGGATGACCATCAGCTGCGATCCCACCGTCTGGCCGACCACGGCCTGCGAGATCGTGTCCGTGCCGGACAGGTCGAGCTGATAGGGGGCGTCGCCCCACGACGTGCCGGTGACGGTCTTGGTGTCCCAGGCGACGGTCGTGTAGTTGATGCGGACGGTGTCCGTGGCGCTCGTGACCTCGCCGTCGCCCTTCTTCAGCAGCTGCACCACGGTGTCGCTCGGCGCGGCCACGTCGGGGACGATCACGCCCGGCTGCCCGCTCGGGGCATAGACGACGACCGGCAGCCCGAACCCGGCGTTGTACTGGGAGGCGCCGTCCGCCGCCGACAGATACACCTTGCGGACGTCGATGACGGCGACGGCGGACTCGTCGGCGTCCAGGCCCAGCGTCGACGTGCTCGTGCCCAGGGAGGCGGAATCCAGGCCGACGACGATGCGCGAGCCCTCCGTCGCGCACATCAGCGCCTGCTCGAGACCGGGGATGGCCGATGCCCACTGCGAGACGGTGGTGATGTCGTCGAGCGAGTCGTAGCCCTGCTGGATCAGCACCTCCCCTGTGGCGGCGCCGAGGATCGTGATCCCGAGCGCGACGTCCTGGTCGTCGCTGACGAGGGTGGTGCCCGAACCGGTTGCGAGATCGGCGACCTCGGTGCCGCTCACGTGCAGCGGGGTCGACACCGACACGTCCGGCTGCGTGCCGACCTCGCCGGACACCGACACGAGCGAGCCGATGTCGGACGCGGAGGCGGCGCGGGCGCAGGTCGGCGCACCGCCGACGGAGCATCCGGCCAGGGCGAGGGTCACGAGCGCGGCGGCGGCCAGCGCGACGGGCAGTTTACGCACCGGCTCAGTCTAGTTCTCGGCGGCGGCCGACTCCGACCGCGCCTGCCGGGCGCCGTCAGCCGCCCGCTGGGCCTCGCGCACGCGCTTGCGGAGGTTCTTGTCGGTGATCTCCCGGTCGCCGACCGCTCCCGGCGTCCACAGCTCGACGTCGAGGTCGGTCCCGGTCGCCTTGGAGGCGCGCCGTTTCCGCCCGGGCGCGACGACCCCGGGAGCGAGTCGGCGCGCCGTGATGAGAAAACCGGTGTGGGCGACCATGCGATGATCGGGCCGGACGGAGAGCCCGTCGACGTGCCAGCCGCGCACCATCGTCTCACTCGACTCGGGCTCCGTGAACACGCCGGTGCCCCGGATGTACTCGGCGACTCGACTGAGCTGGGTCGCGGTCGCGACGTAGCAGATCACCACGCCGCCGGGCGTGAGGGCGTCGGCGACGACGTCGATGCACTCCCAGGGCGCGAGCATGTCGAGGACCGCCCGGTCGACGCCGCCGGGCGCGACCTCCCGCGGGAGCGCGTCGACGAGATCGCCGAGCACGATGCGCCAGTTCTCGGGCGTCGCGCCGAAGAACGTCGACACGTTGGCGGCGGCGACGTCGGCGAACTCGGCGCGCCGCTCGAAGGAGAGGAGCCGGCCGCCCGCGCCCGCGGCGCGCAGCAGCGAGAGCGACAGCGCGCCCGAGCCGACGCCCGCCTCGACCACGACGGCGCCGGGGAAGATGTCGGCCTGCGCCACGATCTGCGCGGCGTCCTTCGGGTAGACGATCGCCGCTCCGCGCGGCATGGACAGGACGAAGTCGCGCAGCAGGGGCCGCAGCGCGAGGTACTCGTGACCGGCGCTGCCGACCACCACGGAGCCGTCCGGAGCCCCCACGATCAGCTCGTGGCGCAGAACGCCGTGGTGGGTGTGCAGCTCTCCGCCCTCCCGCAGGGTCACGGTGTGCAGCCGTCCCTTCGGATCGGTCAGCTGCACGCGATCGCCGAGACGGAACGGGCCGCGCGGAGCATCGGCGGGGGCGGTCATCGCGCGGTCTCCCGCAGGCGGTGCGCGACGAACAGCGCCGCGAGGTCGGCGGCGGTGCGGCCCTCCAGCGTGGGCCACAGGGCGTGCGCCCCCGCGCCGGTGAGCGAGACCATCAGCGGGACGCCCAGCGTGACCGACCCCGCGGCCACCGCGGCGCGGACGCCGCCCGGCGAGTCCTCGATCGCCACGGTCTCGGCGGGGTCGACCCCGAGGGCCGCGCACGCCTGCAGATAGGGGTCGGGGTAGGGCTTGGGGCGGGTCACGTCGTCGCCGGCGACGACGAGGTCGAACGCGGGGAAGCCGATGAGGCCGGCGACGGTCTCGGCCATCCGGCGCATCGACATCGTCACCAGGGCGGTCGGGACGCCGGCCGCCTTCAGATCGGCGAGCAGCTCGCATGCGCCCGGCCGGAACGGCACGCCGCGCTCGCGCAGGGCGGTGAGGACGCGCGCGGTGAGGTGGTCCACGATCTCGCGCACCGGCATCCGCACCCCGGCCTCCTGCAGGATGCGGGCGGCGTCGTCGAGGCCGAGGCCGACGACGGCCAGCGCCTGCTCGTGTGACCAGGTGCCGCCGAAGCTCTCGACCAGCGGTGTCTCGGCAGCCATCCAGTACGGCTCGGTGTCCACCAGCGTCCCGTCCATGTCCCACAGCACGGCGGCGGGCAGGTGCTCACTCATCCGTCCATGCTATCCAGCGGAGCCCGGCGGGCACCGACGGCCTATCCTGGGGGGAACCGGTCGCAAGGAGGACATGCGTGGACGGACTCGGTCGTCGGATTCTCGTCGCCGCCTTCGACGGCTGGAACGACGCCGGCGAGGCCGCGTCCGCGGCGCTGTCCCTGCTGCGCGAGGAGGGGGCGTACGAGCCCGTCTACTCGGTCGATCCGGAGTCCTACTTCGACTACCAGTACACGCGTCCGCAGGTGTCCGTCGACCCGGAGGGCAACCGGCGGCTCACCTGGCCGGAGACGACGATCCTGCGCCCGGCGGCGCCGGCGCGTGCACCGCAGCTGTGGCTCATGACGGGTGTGGAGCCGGCGCGGGCGTGGCAGGCCTATGCCGCCGAGCTGATCGACGTCGCGCTGCGTGAGGACGTCACCGGCTTCGTCGGCCTCGGCTCGATGATGTCCGACGTGCCGCACACCCGGCCGATCTCGGTCTTCGCCGGCAGCGACAACGAACGGCTGCGCAGCGAGCTGGACCTCGAGCGCTCCGGCTACGAGGGGCCCGTCGGCATCCTGAGCGTGCTCACGCAGACGGCGGAGGCCGCCGGCATCCCGAGCGCGACCCTGTGGGCGAGCGTCCCGCACTACGTCGCCGGGCACACGCCCTCCCCCAAGGCGACGCTCGCGCTGCTCGACAGGCTGGAGGATCTCACCGGGGCGCGGGTGCCGCGTGCGGACCTGGCCACCGAGTCGGCCGCGTGGGAGGCCTCGATCGACGCGGCGGCCGCCGACGACGACGAGATGAGCGAGTACATCCGGGGTCTCGAGCGCACGCGCGACACGTGGGACTCCCCCGAGGCCTCCGGCGACGCGATCGCACGCGAGTTCGAGCAGTACCTGCGCCGGCGCGGCGACGGACCCGGCAAGCCGGGGCGCGACGAGCCGCGCCGCT
>JASGDW010000230.1:0-6611 GCA_047606965.1 Microbacterium sp. | reverse complement strand
GCTGCGCCTGGCGCTCGCGCAGCTGGGCCCGGCGCGCACGGAGGCGGTCCGTGGCTGAGGCGCGCGACCCCGGGCCGCTCGACGAGGCCGAGCTCGCCGTCGAGGGCGCGTTGCGCCCGGTGTCGCTGGCCGAGTTCGTCGGACAGCAGAAGGTGCGTGGCCAGCTGCAGCTGCTGCTGGACGCCGCGAGCCTGCAGCAGCGTCCGCCGGACCACATCCTGCTCTCCGGCCCGCCCGGCCTGGGCAAGACGACGCTGGCGATGATCGTCGCGCACGAGAGCCGACGCCCGCTGCGCCTGTCCAGCGGCCCCGCGATCCAGCACGCCGGCGACCTGGCCGCGCTGCTGTCGAGCCTGACCCCCGGCGAGGTGCTGTTCATTGACGAGGTGCACCGGATGGCGCGCTCCGCGGAGGAGATGCTGTACCTCGCGATGGAGGACTTCCGCATCGACATCATGGTGGGCAAGGGCGCCGGCGCCACCAGCATCCCGCTCGACCTCGCGCCGTTCACGCTCGTGGGGGCCACGACCCGGTCGGGGCTGCTGCCGAACCCCTTGCGAGACCGGTTCGGCTTCACCGCCCACCTCGAGTACTACGAGCCCGAGGAGCTGCGGCAGGTCATCGGCCGGTCCGCGGACGTTCTCGGCGTCGACCTCTCCGCCGCCGCACAGGCGGAGATCGCGCGGCGCTCACGCGGCACCCCTCGCATCGCGAACCGGCTGCTGCGACGCGTGCGCGACTACCTGCTGGTGCACGGGCGGGCGGACGCCGACGCCACCTCGGCCGTCCACGCCGCGCTCGAGCTCTACGACGTCGACGCGATCGGCCTGGACCGGTTGGACCGCGCGGTGCTCGACGCGCTCGTGCGACGCTTCCGCGGCGGCCCGGTGGGGCTCAGCACCCTCGCCGTCGCCGTCGGAGAGGAGGCCGACACGATCGAATCGGTCGTCGAGCCCTATCTGGTGCGCATCGGCTTCATGGGTCGTACCCCGCGGGGACGCGTCGCCACCCCCGAGGCCTATGCTCATCTGCGGGTCGCGCATCCCGATGGGGCGCTGCGGCTCGATGACCTATAATCACTGGAGGCTTTCGCCCCACCTCCCTCCAGCGTCGTCCAGCAGCGCTGCGTCCGAAAGGCATCCCGACCTTCATGGCTGACTTCTTCGCCAACTACGGCCTCATGATCCTGCTCGTCCTGCTCCTCGTCTTCATGTTCTGGAGCTCTCGCCGCCGGACGCAGAAGGCCAAGGCCGAGCAGGAGAAGAAGGCCCGCGAGACCGTCCCCGGCGCCGAGGTGCTGCTGCAGGGCGGCCTGTACGGCACCATCGTCGAGTTCGACGCCGAGAACCTCGACCGGCCGGCGATCGTGTCCATCGCGCCGGGTGTCGAGATCAAGGTGCACAGCCAGGCGATCCTGCGCATCGTCGACCCGGTCGAGGGCGCCGTGACCGAGGACCAGTTCATCGAGGCGGAGACGGCGGAGGCCGACTACATCGGCGGCGTCGCCGACGGCGACATCACCTCGATCAGCGACGACAAGAAGCAGGCGCGTGCCGGCGACGAGCCGGAGGACCCGGCGAGGCCGAGCGCCTGATCCGGCGTCGTTCGACCAGAAAGCGGAAAGCCCGTGGCGACATCCACTCCCGTCCGCCATGCCTGGCGGGCATTGGTCGGCCTGCTGGCCGTCGCGGCCCTGCTCGCGGGCATCAACGCCCTCGGGGTGTACGTGTTCCAGAAGAGCAGCTGGATCCCCGAGTTGGCGCTCGACCTGCAGGGCGGCACGCAGATCGTGCTCGCCGCGGAGACGACCGACGGCAGCGATCCGACGGCGGAGCAGCTCGAGCAGGCCGTCTCGATCATCCGGCAGCGCATCGACGCCTCGGGCGTGGGGGAGTCCTCGGTCACGACCGAGGGCGGTCGCAACATCGTCGTGCAGATCCCGGGCCAGGCCGACGAGGAGACGCGTGAGCGCATCGAGGCCTCCGCCCAGCTCCAGCTGCGGGCCGTGCTGTACTCGTCGAGCGAGACGAGCGGCAGCTACATCGGCGACGACGGGAGCTCCACGCCGTATCCGACCGTCGACCCGACCACGGACACCGCGCCCACGGTCAGCCCCACCAACGGCAGCGACACGAGCTGGATCACCGACGCGCTGTACTCGGAGTTCCTGGCCTACGACTGCTCGAGCTCCGACAACGACCCGGCGTCGCAGCCGACCGACGAGCCGCTGATCACCTGCGACTCCGACGGCACGGCGAAGTACATCCTCGGGCCGGTCGAGCTCGACGGCGAGTCGATCACCGACGCGAGCGCCGGGCAGAACTCCAGCACCGGCGAGTGGGTCGTCGACATCACCTTCGACGACGCCGGCACGGCGACGTTCACCGAGATCAGCGAACGCCTGTACTCGCTCTCCTCGCCGCAGAACGAGTTCGCCTTCGTGCTGGACGGCGTCATCATCTCCGCCCCGTCGATGAACGCGGTCATCACCGACGGCGAGCCGCAGATCTCCGGGTCGTTCACCCAGGACACGGCGACGACCCTCGCCGACCAGCTCAAGTACGGCGCGCTGCCGCTGAGCTTCTCGGTGCAGAGCTCGGACACCATCTCGGCGACCCTCGGCACGCAGCAGCTGCAGATCGGCCTGATCGCCGGCCTCATCGGTCTCGCGCTGGTGGCCGTCTACTCCCTCGTGGTCTACCGCGCGCTCGGCTCGGTGATCATCGCGTCCCTCGTGGTGATGGGGGTGCTGACCTACCTCCTGCTGTGCATCCTGTCCTGGCGGATGGGCTTCCGGCTCTCGCTCGCCGGCGTGGCCGGCCTCATCGTGACGATCGGCTTCACGGCGGACTCGTTCATCGTGTACTTCGAACGCATCCGGGACGAGCTGCGCGACGGCAAGTCGATCACCGCAGCCGTCGAAGACGGGTGGGGTCGCGCGAAACGCACGATCTACATCTCGAAGTCGATCAACGTGCTCGCCGCCGTCGTCCTGTACATCCTCGCCGACGCGACCGTGAAGGGCTTCGCGTTCACGCTCGGCCTGACGACCGCGCTCGACGTGCTGATCTTCATCCTGTTCACCCATCCGGTGATGCAGCTGCTGGCCCGCACCCGCTTCTTCGGCTCGGGTCACAAGCTCTCGGGCCTGGACCCGGACGCGCTCGGCGCGGTATACCGCGGCCGGGCCCAGTTCCGAGCGCCGGAGGCGGCGGGGCGCGGGCGCGCCGCGAAGTCGCGTGGCGAGGCCAGCCGTCGTCAGACGATCGCCGAGCGCAAGCAGGCGGCGGAGGCCGCGGGCTCGGATGCCACCACGACGACGAAGGAGGTGGGCGACTGATGCGCACGATGGGACAGCTCGGCAACGATCTCTACACCGGGAAGACCTCGTTCCCCTTCGTCGGCCGGCGGCGGCTCTGGTTCGTGATCGCCGCGGTGCTGGTGATCGGATCCATCCTGGTGCCGCTCGTGAAGGGCGTCGAGTTCTCCATCGAGTTCACCGGCGGATCCAAGTTCACCGTCTCCGGCATCGAGGGCATCGACCAGTCCATCGCGACCGACACGGTGGAGTCGATCGTGCCCGACGCCGAGGTGAAGGTCACGACC
This sequence comes from Microbacterium sp., assembly GCA_047606965.1. Lineage (GTDB taxonomy): Bacteria > Actinomycetota > Actinomycetes > Actinomycetales > Microbacteriaceae > Microbacterium. Next base: position 3,005 of record JASGDW010000230.1, on the reverse strand, counting down.
GTCGGCGACGACTCGGTCCAGGTCGAGACCGACCAGCTCAGTGACGACCAGACCGAGGCGGTGCGGTCTGCGCTGGCCGACGCCTACGCCGTGTCCGAGGACGAGGTCACGGCGTCCTTCATCGGTCCGACCTGGGGCGCCGACGTCACCCGCCAGTCGCTGTGGGGCCTGGCGATCTTCCTCGCGCTGACGTTCCTCATCCTGGCGCTGTACTTCCGCACCTGGAAGATGTCGGCCGCCGCCATCATCGGCCTCGTCGACGTGCTCGTGATCACCATCGGCGTGTATGCGCTGGCGGGGATCGCGATCTCGCCGGCGGCGGTCATCGGCTTCCTGACCGTGCTGGCGTACTCGCTCTACGACACGACGGTCGTCTTCGACAAGATCCGCGAGAACACCAGGGCCGACGGGGAGAAGTCCGCCCGGACCTTCGGCGAATCGGTGAACCTCGCGGTGAACCAGACGCTGGTGCGGTCGATCAACACGACCGTCGTCGCGGTGCTGCCGACCGGCGCGATCCTGTTCATCGGCGCCGTGTGGCTCGGCGCGCAGACGCTGACCGACATCTCGCTGTCGATCTTCGTGGGCACGATCGTCGCCGCCTACTCGACCCTGTTCGTCGCCGCCCCGCTGTACTCGCTGTTCCGCGAGGGCGAGAACGCGATCCGCGGCAGGGACGAGCGTGTGCGCGAGAGCCGCGCGAGAGCCGAGGTTCCGGCCTGAGCGAACGCGCGGAGCCAGGCTCCCGCCGGGGCATAGGATGAAGCATCCAGCGGAGGGACGGTGAGAACGCCATGACCGAGACCGTTCCTGCTGCCGCCCAGTCCTCGTCGTTGCGCCGGCTCGTGCCGCGGATCTTCTCTCGCGCCGCGCGGCGCGACGACCTCGACCAGCTGATCCGCACGGTGCGCACGCACCACCCCAAGGGCGATCTGACGATCCTCGAGCGCGCCTACGCGGTGGCCGAGCGCCGTCACCGGGGTCAGAAGCGGCAGAGCGGTGAGCCCTACATCACCCATCCGCTCGCCGTCGCGCAGATCCTCGCCGACCTCGGGCTCGGGCCCAAGGCGATCGCCGCGGCCCTGCTGCACGACACCGTCGAGGACACCGGCTACGCGCTCGAGGAGCTGCGGGCCGAGTTCGGCGACGAGATCGCGATGCTCGTGGACGGGGTCACCAAGCTCGACAAGGTGAAGTACGGCGAGGCGGCGCAGGCCGAGACCGTCCGCAAGATGATCGTGGCGATGAGCCGCGACATCCGCGTGCTCGTCATCAAGCTCGCCGACCGCCTCCACAACGCCCGCACCTGGGGTTTCGTGCCGCCCGAGAAGGCCGCCAGGAAGGCGACCGAGACGCTCGAGATCTATGCGCCGCTCGCGCACCGGCTCGGCATCCAGGCCATCAAGAGCGAGCTCGAGGACCTGTCGTTCGCCGTGCTGCACCCCAAGCTGTACGCCGAGATCGAGAGCCTGGTCAGGCAGCGCACCCCGCAGCGCGAGGAGTATCTGCAGCACGTGATCGACGCGGTCGACGAGGACCTGCGCGACCTGCGGATCCGCGGTCGGGTGGTCGGCCGGCCCAAGCAGTACTACTCCGTCTACCAGAAGATGGTGCTGCGCGGTCGGGAGTTCGACGACATCTACGACCTCATCGGCATCCGCGTGATCGTGGGGACCGTGCGCGACTGCTACGCCGTGCTCGGCGCGATCCACGCCCGGTGGACACCGCTGCCCGGGCGGTTCAAGGACTACATCGCCACCCCGAAGTTCAACCTCTACCAGTCGTTGCACACGACGGTCATCGGCCCCGGGGGCCGCACCGTCGAGATCCAGATCCGCACCAACGAGATGCACCAGCAGGCGGAGTACGGCGTCGCCGCCCACTGGATGTACAAGGAGCGGATGGCCGGCGGCAAGGCCGACGCCAAGGCGATCGACAACGACATGGCCTGGCTCGCCCACATCTCCGACTGGCAGGCCGAGACGGCCGACCCGGGCGAGTTCCTCGACGCGCTGCGGTTCGAGATCGGCGCCAAGGAGGTCTACGTCTTCACGCCGAAGGGACGGGTCATCGGCCTGCCGGCGGGCGCGACCCCCGTCGACTTCGCCTATGCGGTGCACACCGAGATCGGGCACCGCACCATGGGGGCGAAGGTCAACGGCCGGCTCGTGCCGCTGGAGTCGGAGCTGCACTCGGGCGACGTCGTCGAGGTGTTCACCTCGAAGAACCCGGATGCCGGGCCCAGCCAGGATTGGCTCGGCTTCGTCAAGAGCACACGCGCGCGCAACAAGATCCGCGGCTGGTTCACGAAGGAACGGCGCGAAGAGGCCATCGAGCAGGGCAAGGAGGCCATCGCCCGGGCGATGCGCCGGCAGAACCTGCCGCTGCAGCGCCTCATGAACCAGGACTCGTTCGCCGAGGTCGCCCAGCAGCTCAAGTACGAGGACGTCTCGGCGCTGTACGCCGCCGTCGGCGAGGGGCACGTCTCCACCCAGTCGGTGCTCGAGAAGGTGACCGCGCTCGTCGCCGCGAACGACACCTCCACCGGCCCCATCGACATCCCGCACATCGGCCGGGGACGCGCTCCGCGCGACGGAGACTCCGGCGTGCTCGTGCGCGGCGCGCCCGACATCCTGGTCAAGCTCGCGAAATGCTGCACCCCGGTGCCCGGCGACGAGATCGTCGGCTTCGTGACCCGCGGCAGCGGGGTCTCGGTGCACCGCAGCGACTGCACGAACGTGAAATCGCTCATGAACGACCCGGAGCGCATGATCGAGGTCGAGTGGGCGCCGACGACCAAGAGCGTGTTCCTGGTGCAGATCCAGGTCGAGGCGCTCGACCGCTCGGGCCTGCTCAGCGACATCACGCGCGTGCTCAGCGAGCACCACGTGAACATCCTCTCGGCGTCGGTCCAGACCACGAACGACCGGCTCGCGTTGAGCCGCTACGTGTTCGAGATGGGCGACACCGTGCACCTGGACCGCGTGCTGAACGCGGTGCGCCGC
>JASGDW010000229.1:0-6111 GCA_047606965.1 Microbacterium sp. | reverse complement strand
GCCCGACAGCTTGCCGTCGCGGGCCAGATCGCGGATCTTGGCCGCGACGTTGTCGGGGTTGACCTGATAGGGCAGCTCGGTGACGACCAGGCTCGTCCGGCCCTGGATCTCCTCGACGTTGACCACGGCTCGCATCGTGATCGAGCCGCGGCCGGTGCGGTAGGCGTCCAGGATGCCGCGGGTGCCGAGGATCTGCGCGCCGGTCGGGAAGTCGGGGCCCTTGATGCGCTGCAGCAGCGCCTCCTGCAGCTCCTCCGGGGTGGCCTCGGGGTGCTCGAGCGCCCACAGCGCGCCGGCGGCGACCTCACGCAGGTTGTGCGGCGGGATGTTTGTGGCCATGCCCACCGCGATGCCGACCGAGCCGTTGACGAGCAGGTTCGGGAACCGCGCCGGCAGCACCGAAGGCTCCTGCGTGCGACCGTCGTAGTTGTCCTCGAAGTCGACGGTCTCCTCGTCGATGTCGCGGACCATCTCCAGCGCCAGCAGCGCCATCCTCGTCTCTGTGTACCGCGGCGCGGCGGCGCCCATGTTGCCGGGCGAGCCGAAGTTTCCCTGACCGTCGGCGAGCGGGTAGCGCAGCGACCACGGCTGGACGAGGCGGACGAGGGCGTCGTAGATCGCCGAGTCGCCGTGCGGGTGGTACTGGCCCATGACCTCCCCGACGACGCGCGCGCACTTCGAGAACGACTTGTCGGGACGGTAGCCGCCGTCGTACATGCCGTAGATCACGCGGCGGTGCACCGGCTTGAGCCCGTCGCGCACATCAGGCAGGGCGCGCCCGACGATCACGCTCATCGCATAGTCGAGGTAGCTGCGCTGCATCTCCGACTGCAGATCGACCTGGTCGATCTTGCCGTGGTTGTGCTCAGCGATGGGGTCGGGACGTTCTTCGTCGGCCATGTCTTCTCGGTTCTCCCGCCGGCTGCGCGATCAGATGTCCAGGAAGCGCACGTCTTTGGCGTTGCGCTGGATGAAGTGGCGCCGCGACTCGACGTCCTCGCCCATGAGGGTCGAGAACACCTCGTCCGCGGCCGCCGCGTCGTCGATGGTCACCTGCAGCAGCGTGCGGGTCGTGGCGTCCATCGTGGTCTCCCACAGCTCCTTCGGGTTCATCTCTCCCAGACCCTTGTAGCGCTGGATGCCGTTGTCCTTCGGGATCCGCTTCCCGCCGGCCAGCCCGTCGGCCAGCAGCGCGTCGCGCTCGCGATCGCTGTACACGTACTCGTGCGCGGCGTTCGACCACTTCAGCCGGTACAGCGGCGGCTGGGCGAGGTACACGAAGCCGGCCTCGATGAGCCCGCGCATATAGCGGAACAGCAGCGTGAGCAGCAGCGTCGTGATGTGCTGACCGTCGACGTCGGCATCCGCCATCAGCACGATCTTGTGATACCGAGCCTTCTCGATGGAGAAGTCCTCGCCGATGCCGGTGCCGAAGGCCTGGATCATCGCCTGGATCTCGTTGTTGCCGAGGGCGCGGTCCAGCCGCGCGCGCTCGACGTTGAGGATCTTGCCGCGCAGCGCCAGGATCGCCTGCGTGTGCGGGTCGCGGCCCTGCACCGCCGAACCGCCCGCCGAGTCACCCTCGACCAGGAAGATCTCGCTGATCGCGGGATCCTTGCTCGTGCAGTCCTTGAGCTTTTCGGGCATGGACGCCGACTCGAACACGCTCTTGCGCCGCGCGGTCTCCCGGGCCTTGCGGGCGGCCATCCGCGCGCTCGACGCGTCGATCGCCTTGCGCACGACGTTCTTGGCCTGCGCCGGGTTGCGGTCGAACCAGTCGCCGAGCTGGTCGCCCACGACCTTCTGCACGAACGCCTTGGCCTCGGTGTTGCCGAGCTTGGTCTTGGTCTGCCCCTCGAACTGCGGCTCGGACAGCTTGACCGAGATGACGGCGGTGAGACCTTCGCGCACGTCCTCTCCCGAGAGGTTGTCGTCCTTCTCCTTGATCAGGTTGTTCGCCCGCGCGTACTTGTTGACGAGCGTCGTCAGCGCCGCACGGAACCCCTCCTCGTGCGTGCCGCCCTCGTGCGTGTTGATGACGTTCGCGTAGGTGAACACGTTCTCGGTGTACGAGGTCGTCCATTGCAGCGCGATCTCGGCCGAGATCTTGCGCACCTGGTCCTCCGCCTGGAAGTCGATGATCTCGGCGTGCACCGGCTCGGCCTTGCGTCCGCGGTTGAGGTATTCGACATAGTCGACGAGGCCGCGCTCGTAGAGGAAGCGGTCCTCGAGCTGCCGCAGCTGGGGCTTGCCGTCGATGTCCTCCTCGGTCACCGCGTCGGGCCGCTCGTCGCGCAGCGCGATCGTCAGGCCCTTGTTCAGGAACGCCATCTGCTGGAAGCGGGTGCGCAGCGTGTCGTAGTCGAAGTCGACGGTCTCGAAGATCTCCGGGTCCGGCCAGAACGTGATGGTCGTGCCGGTGCGCTCGCTCTCCTCGCCCCGGGCGAGAGGCGCCTGCGGAACCCCTCCGTCCCGGTAGGACTGACGCCAGACGTGGCCCTGCTGGTACACCTCCACCTCGAGCCGGGTCGACAGCGCATTGACGACGGACGAGCCGACGCCGTGCAGACCCCCGGATACGGCGTAGGCGCCGCCGCCGAACTTGCCGCCGGCGTGCAGGATCGTGAGCACGACCTGAACCGTCGAGATCCCCTGCGCCGTGTTGATGCCCACGGGGATGCCGCGACCGTTGTCGACCACGCGGACCGCACCGTCCGCCAGGATGGTCACCTCGATGGTGTCGCAGAAGCCCGCCAGCGCCTCATCGACCGAGTTGTCCACGATCTCGTACACGAGGTGGTGCAGACCGCGCGGACCGGTCGATCCGATGTACATGCCCGGGCGCTTGCGCACGGCCTCAAGGCCTTCGAGCACCTGGATGGCGTCGGCCCCGTAGTCGCTTCCGGAGGGATTCGCGGGAGGAGAGTCCGGAACGTCGGCGGGGTTGTCAGTCGTCATAGGTTTTCGAGCGCTCCGGTGATGTAGACGGGGTACCCCGATCCTATCGAATCGCGAACCCGGGCGGGTCTGTATGGCCGTGTGGCGTCATGAAATCCGCCCGACCATCTACGGAGGTGTCTCAGCCGTAGGTATCCCGCGGACCCCGCCCTGGAACAGCTCTCGGCCCCTTTTTCCACGAGGGGACGTCCGGGCCGATGAATCGCACATCCTCGACACCCGCCTCCGGGAACCGCTCGCCGATGCGCGTGACGATCTGCGCGCGCATCAGCCGCAACTGCTTGGCCCAGGCCGTCGAGTCGCAGGCGACGGTGAGGATGCCGCGCTCCAGCGCGGTCGGACGCGTGTGCGCCGCGGTGCCGTCACCGGCCACCTCGGCCCACTGCCGGATGAGGTCCTCACGGGAGAGCTGCGGCTCCCAGCCCGCCTGCATGGTCCATCCGCTGAGCACGTCTCCGAGTCCCTGCGGGTCGCGTCCGGCGGTGAACGGCGCGTTCTCGTCGTCGTCGACGCGGCGTCTGCGGCGCTTCGCGCGCCCGGTGGGCTCCAGCCCGCGCAGCCGCAGATAGGTCGCGACCGTCTCGGGGACAGCGGGGTCAGTCATCGTCGACGCTCCGGACCGTGCCCGCCTCGATCCGCACCGTGCGTCCGCGCAGCGCCTCCGGCACATCGGCTTCGACCGCGGCGGTGACGATCACCTGTTCATAGCCCGCGACGAGCTCGCCGAGCCGAGATCGTCGGTCGGCGTCGAGCTCGGCGAACACGTCGTCGAGGATCACGACCGGGTCGCCGAGCGGCGAATCGGCGCGCAGCAGCTCGGCCGAGGCGAGCCGCAGCGCGAGCGCGACCGACCACGACTCGCCGTGGGAGGCGTACCCCCTCACCGGGAGGTCCCGGATCCGCAGCAGGAGGTCGTCGCGGTGAGGTCCGACCAGGGTCAGCCCCCGGTCGAGCTCGGCGGTCCGCCGAGCGCCGAGCGCGGCGCGGAAGACCTCCTCGGTGGGACCGGCTGCCACATCGGCGGCCTGAGCCTCCTCGTCGGGGTCGAAACCGCGGATCGAGTTCGCCCATTCCAGCTCGGGACGGTGGTCCGCGCCCGCGATCTGCGCATAGGCCGTCGTCACCGGCGGGACGAGCGCGGCGGTCAGCGCCGCCCGGGCGTCGATGATCTGGGCCCCGAGGGCGACGAGCTTGTCGTCCCAGACATCGAGGGTCGAGAGCGCATCGCCACGGATGCCGCGTGCTCGTGCCGACTTCAGCAGGGCGCCCCGTTGCCGGAGGACGCGATCGTAGTCGGCCAGCACCGCGGACATGCGCGGGCTGCGCTGGACCAGGAGCTGATCGACGAACCGGCGTCGTGCGGACGGGTCGCCGCGGACGATCTGCAGGTCCTCCGGCGCGAACAGCACGACCTGCGCGTAGCGCGCCAGCTCGGCGGTTCGCACCGGGGAGCCTGCGACGCGGGCCTTGTTCGACCCCTGCTTCGAGATCTGCACCTCGAGCGTCACCCGACGCGGGCCGTGGGCGAGCCGGGCCCTCACGAACGCCGCATCCGCGCCGGCCCGCACGAGCGGCGCATCCGCCGACACACGGTGCGATCCGAGCGTCGCGAGGTAGGCGATGGCCTCGGCGAGGTTGGTCTTGCCCTGCCCGTTGCGTCCGACGAACAGGTTCGTGCCGGCCCGGAGGGCGATGTCGGCGCTCGTGTAGTTGCGGAAGTCGGCGAGACTCAGCTGCTCCACGATCACCGGGGAAGCCTACCGGCGGGTCACGACGTTCAGCGCAGCAGCAGGTTCGGCTGCAGCAGGTACTTGAAGGTGTCCTCGCCGCCGCGATCGATCGAGGTCTGCGGGGTGACGAGGATCGGGCTCAGCTTGTTCGCGTTGTCGCTGGAGGTGAAGGTCACGCGCGTGAACTCGCTGCGCACCGCCGCGAGGGCCTCGAGCAGGTACTGGGGGTTCAGACCGAGGGTGACCTCGCCGCCGGTCAGCGTCGCGTCGACCGACTCGGTCGCTCGCGCCTGCTCGGTGCCCGAGGCCTCCATGGCCACGCCGTCGGGACCGAAGGTGAAACGCAACGGGGCGGATCGGTCGAGCACGAGCGCGACGCGACGCACCGCCTCGGTCAGCTCGCCGGTGTTCACGACGGCGTAGTGGTCGGTCTGGTCGGGGAACAGGCGTCGCACGGGCGGGAAGTTGCCCTTGATCAGCAGCGAGGTGACGGTCTTGTTGCCGGAGGTGAAGGCAATGATCTCGCGGTCGCCGGAGCCGGAGAACGCGACCTCGATGTTCTCGCCGTGTGCGAAGGTCTTGCCGACCTCCTGCAGCGTGCGTGCGGGCACGAGCGCGGTCGCGTCCTCGATAGCACCGTCGGCGTCCCAGGGCACGTCGCGCAGCGCGACGCGGTAGCGGTCGGTGGCGACCAGGCTCAACCGGGTGCCCGAGACCTCGAGCTGCACACCGGTGAGCACCGGGGTGACGTCATCGCGGGATGCGGCGAACGCGACCTGTGCGATCGCCGTCGCGAACACGTCCGCCGGCACGAGCCCGGACTCACCCGACACCTCCGGGATCGCGGGATATTCCTGCACCGGCATCGATGCGAGAGTGAACCGCGCCGAGCCGCAGCTGAGAACGATCCCGTCGTCGTCCACGATGATCTCCACCGGGGCGGCCGGCAGTCGGCTGGCGATGTCGGACAGGAGCCGTCCGTGCACGAGGATGGTGCCGGTCTCCTCGATGGTCGCCTCGATCGTCGTGCGTGCGGACGCCTCGTAGTCGAACGCGGAGAGCGAGAGCCCGGCATCCGACGCCTCGATCAGGACTCCGGCGAGGATCGGCTGCGGATTGCGCTGCGGAAGGAGCTTGACGACGAACGACACCGCTTCGCTGAACACATCGCGGTTGACCTGGAATCTCACGGACGCTCCCTCGTCATCGAACCTGATCTCCCATGCTAGTGGCGCAGGGCATGCCGCGAAGCGCACGTCGTCGTGGTCGGGATCGGCGGTCGAGGTGATCGGACGGGTCTCTCTTCAATAGCGATCTGTCATATTCATCACCGCTGTGGACAGTGTGGACAAGTCGGTGGATCGCGCTGAGGACATGGGAACTACATCGTTGTGAGATGTGAATCGGCTGCGGAAGGCCGCGG
>JASGDW010000228.1:0-5811 GCA_047606965.1 Microbacterium sp. | reverse complement strand
TCCGCGCCGCGGCTACGACGCGAAGCCGTCGCTGATCAGGTCGATGAGCTCCTCGCGCTCCTCGACCGGCAGGAACGCGCCGGCGGCCGCGTTGAGCTGGAACCGCTCCAGGTCGTCGAGACCGTAGTCGAAGGTCTCGGCCAGCAGCGCCAGCTCGCGGGTGAGCGAGGTGCGGCACATCGTGCGGTCGTCGGTGTTGACCGTCACCGCGAAACCGAGCTGATAGAGCAGGTCGAAGGGATGGTCGGCGACCTCGTCACCCCACGCCGCCACGGCGCCGGTCTGCAGGTTCGAGGTGACCGACAGCTCCAGCGGGATCTCGCGGTCGCGCACCCAGCGGGCGAGATCGCCGAAGACGACCTCGACCGTGTCGCCCGACCGCGACACGACCTCGAGGTCCTGGGCGATGCGCACGCCGTGCCCGAGCCGCAGCGCCCGACCGTCCAGCAGGGCCGACCGGATCGAGGCCAGCCCGGCCGCCTCGCCGGCGTGGATCGTCACCGGGAAGAACTCGGCCGCGAGATGGTCGAGCGCGTCGCGGTGGCCCGCCGGCGGGAACCCGTCCTCGGGCCCGGCGAGGTCGAAGCCGACGGCGCCGCGCTCGCGGAACCCGACCGCGAGCCGCGCGATGCGCGCCGACGACGAGCCCTGCCGCATCGCGGCGAGGATCTGCCCGATCCGGATGTCGCGGCCGGCGTCGGCGGCGGCGTCCTCGCCCTCTTCGATGCCCTGCTGCACCGCCTCGACCGCCTCCTCCAGCGACAGCCCGCCGGCGATGTGCTGCTCCGGCGCCCACCGCGCCTCGCCGTAGATCACGCCGTCGGCGGCGAGGTCCTCCACGTACTCGCGCGCGATGCGCCGCAGCGCGTCCGCGCTCTGCATCGCGGCGGTCACGATCTCGAACGGCGCGAGGAACTCGACGAGCGACCCCGAGTCGCACCGCTCGGCGATCCAGTCGGCGAGCTCGTCGGCGTCGTCGACCGGCAGCTCGACGCCGGCGTCGTCGGCGAGCTCGACGAGCGTGTCCGGACGCACGGCGCCGTCGAGGTGGTCGTGCAGCGAGATCTTCGGCAGGCTGCGGATGGACACGCCGTCCAGGCGCACGTCGCCGTGCTGGTCGATGGGCATGGGGTTCTCCTCGGGTCAGGGGGTCAGTCGTTCGAGCACACGAGCGGATGCCGGCGGCGGCGCGTCCGCGATCTCCCACGCCCCCTCGAGGGCGTCCAGGGCGCGGGGGAAGCGCCCCTCATCGTCCGCCGACAGCGTGAACAGCGGCTGTCCGGCGGCGACGGGATCCCCCGGCGTCGCGTGCAGGTCGATCCCGGCGGCGGGCACGATCGCATCGCTCGCACGCGTGCGGCCGGCGCCCAGACGCCACGCCGCGACGCCGAAGGCGAGCGCGTCGGCACGGGCGAGGAATCCGGCGCGGGGTGCGAGGACGGTGTGGGTCTCGCGGGCCGCCGGCAGCGCGGCGTCCGGATCTCCGCCCTGCGCCCGGATCATCGCCCGCCACGTGTCCATGGCGCGGCCGTCGGCGAGCGCCCGCACCAGGTCGGCGTCCGGGATGCCGGCGGCGGCGGCCATCTCACGCCCGAGCGCCAGCGTCAGCTCGACGACGTCGGGCGGCCCGCCGCCGGCGAGCACCTCGACCGCCTCCCGCACCTCGTTCGCGTTGCCGATCGCGCGCCCGAGCGGGGTCTCCATGTCGGTTATCAGCGCCGTGGTCGCGAGCCCCGCGTCGGCGCCCAGCTCGACCAGGGTGCGCGCGAGCTCCCGCGCGCCCTCCGGCGAGGGGATGAGCGCACCCGAGCCGGACTTCACGTCGAGCACGAGCGCGCCGGCGCCCTCCGCGATCTTCTTCGACATGATGCTCGCGGCGATCAGCGGGATCGACTCGACCGTGGCGGTCTCGTCGCGCAGGGCGTACAGCCGCCGGTCCGCGGGGGCGAGGTCGGCCCCGGGTGCGCAGATCGCCGCGCCGACCGTGCCGAGCTGCGCCCTGAGCTCCGCGACCGACAGCTGCGCCCGCCAGCCGGGGATCGACTCGAGCTTGTCGAGGGTTCCTCCGGTGTACCCGAGGCCGCGGCCCGACAGCTGCGGCACCGCGACGCCGAAGGAGGCCACCAGCGGCACGAGCGGCAGCGTGATCTTGTCGCCGATCCCGCCGGTGGAGTGCTTGTCGACGGTGGGCCGTCCGAGGCCCGAGAGGTCCAGCCGCGATCCGGATGCCGTCATCGCCGCGGTCAGCGCCCGCACCTCGCCGCGCGAGCAGCCGTTGAGCAGGACGGCCATCGCAAACGCCGACATCTGGGCATCGGTGACCCGGCCGCGGGTGAAGGCGTCGACGAGCCAGCGGATCCCGGCCGCGGGCAGCTCGCCACCGTCGCGCTTGAGGCGGACCAGCTGCACCGCCTCGAACGGCTCCGGCCCGCTCATCCGGCGCCCCTCCCCCGGCGGCCCGCGCCGGGCTCCCCCCACGCATGTCCCAGTTCGGCGCGGTAAGCAGCGCATATACCGCGCCGAACTGGGACATCAACCGCGCCGAACTGGGACATCGTGGGGTCCGGCGGGATCATGGCCGGGGGCGGGTCAGGTCGTCGGGGCCGAAGGCGTCCGGGAGCACCTCCGCCATGGTCCGCACGCCGGAGGCCGTCTGCAGCAGCATCCCGGGCGCGGCGAACTCGTGCAGCAGCTGCCGGCAGCGCCCGCACGGCATGATCGGACCACCGGCACCGTCGACGCACACGAACGCGGTCAGCAGCCCCCCGCCGGTCTGGCGCAGCTCGCCGACCAGGGTGCACTCCGCGCACAGGGTCAACCCGTAGGACGCGTTCTCGACGTTGCAGCCCGAGACGATGCGCCCGTCGTCGGCCAGCGCCGCCGCTCCGACCGGATATCCGGAATAGGGCGCGTAGGCGCGCTCCGCCGCGGCGCGTGCCGCCGCCCGCAGCCCCGCCCAGTCGACCGGGCTCACAGCACGTCGCCGCGTCCCGTGAGCTTGAGCGCGTCGACGAGCTGCTTGACCCGCTGCGCGTGCTCGCTCGTGGTCACCAGCAGCGCGTCCGGGGTGTCGACCACGACGATGTCCTGCACGCCGATCAGGGAGATGACCCGCTGCGTCTGCGACACCACGATGCCGCTTGAGGTGTCGGAGAGGATGCGGGCGTGCTCGCCGAGGATCGCGAGGTCGTTCTTGCGGCCGTTCGACATGAGCTTGGTCAGGCTCGCGAAATCGCCCACGTCGTCCCAGTCGAAGTGGCCGGGCACGACCGCGAGCCTCCCCTTGGCGGCCGCCGGCTCGGCGACGGTGTAGTCGATCGCGATCTTCTTCAGCTCCGGCCAGATGCGGTCGACCGCGGGGCCGCGGCGCTGCCGGTCGTCCCACGCCGCCGCCAGCTTGGTCAGCCCCGCGTGCAGCTCCGGCTCGCTCGCGGCGATCTCGGCGAGCAGCACGTCGGCCCGGCTGATGAACATGCCCGCGTTCCACGAGTACGCGCGGTCGTTGAAGTAGGCCTTCGCGGTCTCCAGGTCGGGCTTCTCCACGAACCGCTCCACCAACGCCGCCTCCGGCGCCCCGTCGACGACGAGCTCGCCGCCGCGTTTGATGTAGCCGAACCCGGTCGAGGGCTCCGAGGGCTGGATGCCGATCGTGCAGATGTAGCCGGCACGGGCGACACAGGCCGCCTGCTGCACGGCGAAGTCGAACACGCGTGCCCCGCGGATGACGTGGTCGGCCGCGAACGAGCCGATCACCACGTCCGGCTCGCGACGCACCAGAACCGCCGCCGCCAGCCCGATCGCGGCGGTCGAGTCGCGCGGCTCGGACTCGAGGAACACGTTGTGGTCCGGGATGCCGGGAAGCTCCGCCTCCACGGCGGCGCGGTGGGCGCGACCGGTGACCACCGCGATGCGCTCGGGCCCGGCCAGCGGCTCCAGCCGGTCCCAGGTGTCGCGCAGCAGCGTCTGCCCCGAACCGGTCAGGTCGTGCAGGAACTTCGGCGCCTCCGCCCGGGAGAGCGGCCAGAGCCTGCTGCCGATGCCGCCGGCGGGGATCACGGCGTAGAAGTCGTCGAGGGGTTGCGCCATGCGGCCAGCGTACCGAGGCAGCGCCGACCCCGCGTGCCGCCGCCGCCCTCCACGGGCGTTCAGGGCGTTCTCTCGGCGGCGAGATAGTAAGGCAGGCCTTAAGAGCGGCTGAACCCGCACGGTTCTAAGATGCTGACAGCGCCCGCGTGGCGCAGGAGGTGTTGCGCCTCCGGTCCGGGGGCTATGGCCGCCCCGTCGCGACGAGCAGGGAGGACGACCGTGTCGGCACCAGCACGCGTCACACCACAGCTGAGCCAGACCACCTCGAGGACGCCGCGCGGGACGCTCTACCGCGGCAACGAGGGGATGTGGTCGTGGGTTCTGCACCGCATCACCGGCGTGGCGATCTTCTTCTTCCTCCTCGTGCACATCCTGGACACGTCGCTGATCCGCGTCTCGCCCGAGGCGTACGACGCCGTGATCGGCACCTACAAGAACCCGGTCATGGGCATCGGCGAGATCGCCCTGGTCGGCGCGATCGCGTATCACGCCTTCAACGGCCTGCGCATCATCCTCGTCGACTTCTGGTCGAAGGGCGCGAGGTACCAGCGCCAGCTCTGGTGGATCGTGCTGGGGCTGTGGCTGGTCACGATGCTCGGCTTCGTGCCCCGCCAGATCGTCGTCATCGTGAGCGAGTTCGCGGGAGGCAACTGAGATGACCGCGCACACCATCGCCGACCCGCGTGCGCCGTACGCGCCGCGGCGCAAGGGCGTCAACCTCGAGAAGTGGGGCTGGGTCTACATGCGCGCCTCCGGCGTGCTGCTGGTCGTGCTGATCTTCGGTCACCTTTTCGTCAACCTCGTGCTGGGCGACGGCGTCAAACAGATCGACTTCGCCTTCGTGGTCGGCAAGTACGCCTCCCCCTTCTGGCAGGTCTGGGACGGCCTGATGCTGTGGCTGGCCCTCATCCACGGCGCGAACGGCATGCGGACGATCGTCAACGACTACGTGACCCACGGCGGTGCGCGTCGTGTGCTGGTCTGGCTGATCTGGATCGTCGCGGCCTTCCTGATCCTGCTCGGCACGCTCGTGATCACCACGTTCGACCCATGCCTGGGCGTGACCAGCGACAGCTCGCTGTGGGAGATGTGCACCGCATAGCACGCGGTCGAGCCGACGAGGAAACGACAAGAGGCATTCTGTGAGCACCCATTCGACCGAGGACACCGTCGTCAAGGACGGCGTCCACTACCACCAGTTCGACATCGTGATCGTGGGCGCCGGCGGCGCCGGGATGCGGGCGGCGATCGAGGCGGGCCCGGGGGCCCGTACCGCGGTCATCACGAAGCTGTACCCGACGCGCTCGCACACCGGCGCCGCGCAGGGCGGCATGGCGGCCGCCCTGGCCAACGTCGAAGAGGACTCGTGGGAGTGGCACACCTTCGACACCGTCAAGGGCGGCGACTACCTGGTCGACCAGGACGCCGCCGAGATCCTCGCGAGGGAGGCCATCGACGCGGTCATCGACCTGGAGAACATGGGCCTGCCCTTCAACCGCACCCCCGAGGGAAAGATCGACCAGCGCCGCTTCGGCGGGCACACGGCCGACCACGGCAAGACCCCGGTGCGCCGCGCCTGCTACGCCGCCGACCGCACCGGCCACATGATCCTGCAGACGCTGTACCAGAACTGTGTGAAACACGATGTCGAGTTCTTCAACGAGTTCTACGCGCTCGACATCAACATGACGACCGACGAGAACGGCGAACCGGTCGCCAACGGAG
>JASGDW010000227.1:0-6046 GCA_047606965.1 Microbacterium sp. | reverse complement strand
ACTCGCGCGTGACACTGCTGCAGCAACTGGGCTTCACCGTCTCCTCCAGCCTCCCGACCGAGGCCGACTCCTTCGCGGTGCAGGTCAGCCTGGAGAACCTCGCCTCGATCGACTCCGACGTGCTCGTCTCGTGGTACCTGAGCACCGAGATCCAGGAATCGCTGGAGTCGTCGCCGCTGTTCTCGTCGATCCCGGCCGTGGCCAGGGACGGATACGTGGCGCTCACCGATCCGCCCCTGGTCTATGCGACCAGCGCCGTGTCGGTGCTGAGCCTGCCCTGGATGCTCGACGCCTACCTGCCGCTGTTGCAGGCGGCGGCTGAAGGAACCTCGCCGCTCACATGACGTGGCGCCGCCGGTGGCTGGGCGTGCTCGTGGTGACGGCCACGCTCCTGCTGGCGGTGGCGGCGAGCTGCCTGTTCGGCTCGAATCCGCTGTCGGCGGCGCAGGTGTGGCAGGCCTTACGGCATCCGGACGGGTCCGAGGCCGCGATCATCGTGTGGCAGTCCCGGATTCCCCGGACCGCCGCCGGGCTCGTCACCGGGGCGGCGTTCGGCGTGGCAGGGGCGCTGGTCCAGGCACTCACGCGCAATCCGCTCGCCGATCCCGGGGTCCTCGGCGTCAACGCCGGCGCCCGGTTCGCGGTGACGCTGGGCATCTCGCTGTCGGGCGCGGCTTGGGTGGCAGGCTATGTCTGGTTCGCCTTCGTCGGCGCCGTGCTCGCGACGGTGCTGGTGTACACGATCGGCTCGGCGGGCCGCCGCGCACCGGCATCCCCCGCCGGCCTGCTGCTGGCCGGCGTCGCGCTCTCGGCCGTGCTCATGGGCGCCTCGTCGCTGCTGGCGCTGATCGACGCCGACAGCTTCCAGGCGATCCAGAACTGGGGTCTCGGGTCGATCGCCCAGATCGGTTGGGAGGATCTGCTGGCCGTCCTCCCCTACCTCGTCGCGGGGTTGCTGGCGGCGTTCCTGATCTCGGGACCGCTCAACGTCGTGGCACTCGGCGAGCAGTGGGCGTCCTCGCTGGGCACGAACATGAAGGTCGTCCGCATCGTGGGAATCGCGGCGGTGACCCTGCTGGCAGGCGGTGCGACCGCCCTCACCGGCGGGCTCACGTTCGTCGGGCTCATGGTGCCGCACGCGGTGCGGTGGTTCACCGGACCGGATCAGCGATGGATCATCGCCTTCACCGCTCTGGCCTCGCCGGTGCTGGTCCTCGGCGCCGACCGGTCGGCACCTGCTTCGGAAGACGTGCGCTGGCGGCGCGTCGTCGCCACCCGGCACCGCTCCCGTCGCCTCCGGGTCGACACCGCCCTCGTCGGTGTCGCGATCGCCGCCGCCGTCGTCGCCCTCGGCCTCGGCCTCGGCCTCGGCCTCGGCGACTATCCCGTCTCACCGCTCGCAGCCGTGCAGACCCTCATAGGTCAGGGCACGCATGCGCAGTGGACGGTCGTGGTGGAGTGGCGGATGCCGGTGCTGATCGCCGCGATGTCGTTCGGCACGCTGCTGGGAGTCAGCGGCGACGTCTTCCAGTCCCTGACCCGCAACCCGCTCGGCTCGCCGGATGTGATCGGCTTCGACGCAGGCTCCTACACCGCCGTCGTCACGGTCGTGCTTCTGGTCGGCGCGACCGGATACTGGGCGATCGCGGCCGCGGCGATCACCGGCGGTCTGCTCACCGCCGTCGTCGTGTATGCGCTGGCCTACCGGCGCGGCGTACAGGGCTTCCGGCTCATCGTCGTGGGCATCGCCGTCTCGGCCATGCTCGGCGCGATCAACTCGTACCTGATCACACGCGCGGACGTGAACGACGCGATCGCTGTCGGCTTCTGGGGCGCCGGCACGCTGACCGGCGTGCGCTGGGAGAGCCTCGGCCCGTCGCTGCTGCTGGGCGGCGTGGTCCTGATCGCCCTCGCCGCACTGTCCCGCGAGCTGCGCCAGCTCGAGCTCGGCGACGAAGCCGCCGTCACGCAGGGGGTGCACGCCGGTCGTTCCCGAGCGCTGCTTCTGCTGTGCGGCGTCGCGGCGACCGCCGTGGTCACCGCCGCCGCCGGCCCGAACGCCTGCGGCAAGTCGACACTGCTACGGGGTCTGTCACGCCTGCTGCGTCCCCGCACGGGACAGGTGCTGCTGGACGGGTCGGACATCCACGGCTACCGAGCGAAGGAGGTCGCGAGACGTCTCGGCCTGCTGCCGCAGTCGTCCCTCGCCCCTGACGGCATCACCGTGACCGACCTGGTCGCCCGCGGCCGCTATCCGTATCAGAGCGTGCTCCGCCGCTGGAGCACCGACGACGAGCGGGCCGTCGCCGCGGCCATCGCCGCGACCGGCATCGAGCACCTCGGCGCGCAGCCGGTCGACGAGCTCTCCGGAGGTCAACGACAGCGCGCATGGGTCGCCATGGCACTCGCCCAGGAGACCGACATCCTGCTGCTGGACGAGCCCACCACCTTCCTCGACATCGCGCACCAGATCGAACTGCTCGAGTTGTTGACCGACCTGAGGCACGCCGGTCGCACCCTGGTCGCGGTGCTCCACGACCTCAACCAGGCCGCCCGCTACGCCAGCCACTTGATCGCCATGAGCGAAGGCCGGATCGTCGCGCAGGGGACGCCCGCCGACGTCCTGACCGTCGAGCTGGTCGAGGCGGTCTTCGGGCTGCGCTGCATCATCTCACCCGATCCCGTCTCCGGCACGCCGCAGGTGGTGCCGCTCGGGCGCGACCGCGGTGCACGAGCGGCGACGCCGTGACCCCCCTGTCGGGGCCTGTCGCGACGTCGCTGTCCGGACTCGTCATGCCGACACGCGTGTTCGGCTGGGCGGAGGGGCTGCACAATCGCGCCGAGTACCTCGTCGCGCGCAACGCCGTCGTCGCGCACGGCGTCGATGCCGGCTGGTTCCGGATCCTCACGGCCGAGACGAACTTCGCCGCGTCCCGCGCCGTGGACGCCTATCTCGGCGGTGCCGGCGAGGATGAGCCGTCGCGCGAGATCGTGGCGGCCGCGTGGTCGTGGCATCCGGCACCGCTTCGCCACAACGCAGAGCTGCTGCGGTGGCTCCGGGCTCGCAACCGACGGAGGGAGGAGGACACCCGCATCCGGTTCTACGGTCTCGACATGTTCGGCGACCAGCACCATCCGAACCCGCCGGCGTCCGAGGCGGCCGACCGTGCCGTCGTCGCGGCGCTGACCCGGCGTCTCAGCCGCCACCGCGCCACCGGCGGCGACCATCGCGACCTCACGGTGCGGGGCGCCGCGCAATACGCCGTGCTGCGTGAGGTCGCACGCCGCCACCCGGGTGAACGGCTGCTGGTGTTCGCGCAGACCGAGCACCTCGATCCGGCGCGTCCGGCGTCTCTGGGCGGCCGGCTGGCGCGCGGTGCGCTCGGCGCGTACACCGCGGTGGGCGCGGTGTGGGATCCGGACGACCCCACCGTGCGGTATCCGCTCGGCCGATACGCGGCGCTGGCGCAGCACGGCGCACAGACCACGACGATGGCGCTCCCCGGCGGCGCCGTCCTCAGCGCGCCGACCCCGGCTGGCGCTCCGTTCCCCGCCGTCGTGCACGCATCGCGACTGCGTGCGGCGCCCGAGCTGTGACCCGGGGCGCCGCACGCGGTCAGACCAGCGAACGCAGCACGTA
The DNA here is from genome assembly GCA_047606965.1 of Microbacterium sp. GTDB lineage: Bacteria > Actinomycetota > Actinomycetes > Actinomycetales > Microbacteriaceae > Microbacterium. The sequence goes on along the minus strand of JASGDW010000227.1, from coordinate 2,406 downwards.
CTGCAGGATGCCGCCGTTGCGGTAGTAGTCGGCCTCGCCGGGCGTGTCGATGCGGACCTTCGCATCGAACTCGACGGTCCGCTTGCCCTCCGCGGAGAACTCGCTCGGCGCGGCCACCACGTGCACGGTCTTCGGGGTGACGCCCTCGTTGAGCTGCTCGAGGCCGGTGATCGAGACGATCTCGGTGCCGTCCAGGCCCAACGACCTCCAGCTCTCCCCCTCCGGGAACTGCAGCGGGACGACGCCCATGCCGATCAGGTTGGACCGGTGGATGCGCTCGAAGCTCTCGGTGATGACGGCCTTCACGCCGAGCAGGTTCGTTCCCTTGGCCGCCCAGTCGCGCGACGAGCCGGAGCCGTACTCCTTGCCTCCGAAGATCACGAGGGGCGTGCCCTGCGCCTGATAGTTCATGCTGGCGTCGTAGATGTACGCCTGTGGCCCGCCGGGCCGGGTGAAGTCGCGCGTGTATCCGCCCTCGACGATCTTGCCGTCGTTGACCGCCGCGACCAGCTCGTTCTTCAGGCGGATGTTGGCGAAGGTGCCGCGGATCATGACCTCGTGATTGCCTCGGCGGGAGCCGTAGGAGTTGAAGTCCTTCTGTGCGACGCCATGCTCGGTGAGGTACTGCGCGGCGGGCGTGCCCGCCTTGATGTTGCCGGCCGGGCTGATGTGGTCGGTCGTGACCGAGTCGCCGAGCGCGGCCATGACCCGCGCACCGGCGATGTCGGCGACCGGGCTGAGCTCCATCCGCATCCCGTCGAAATACGGCGCCTTGCGCACATAGGTCGACGCCTCGTCCCACTCGAAGACCGGGCCGGTGGGGGTCGGCAGGTTCTGCCAGCGCTCGTCGCCGTCGAAGACGGTGGCGTACTGGGTGATGAACTGGTCGCGGGAGATCGACGAGTCGATGATCTCCTGCACCTCGTCCGGGGCGGGCCAGATGTCCTTGAGGAACACCTCTTCTCCGTCGGCGCCGACGCCGAGCGCATCCGTCTCGAAGTCGAAGTTCATCGATCCGGCCAGCGCGTACGCGACCACGAGCGGCGGCGAGGCGAGATAGTTCATCTTGACGTCGGGGCTGATGCGCCCCTCGAAGTTGCGGTTGCCGGAGAGCACGGCGGTGACCGCGAGGTCGTTGTCGTTGATCGCGGCGGACACCTCGTCGATCAGCGGACCCGAGTTGCCGATGCAGATCGTGCAGCCGTAGCCCACCGTGTAGAAGCCGAGCCCCTCGAGGTCCTTGTCCAGGCCCGACTTCTCGTAGTAGTCGGTGACGACCTTCGAACCGGGGCCGAGCGTCGTCTTGACCCACGGCTTCTGCTTCAGCCCCTTCTGCCGGGCCTTGCGCGCGAGCAGCCCGGCGGCGATCATGACCGACGGGTTCGAGGTGTTCGTGCACGAGGTGATCGCGGCGAGGGTGACCGCGCCGTTGTCGAGGATGTACGGGGTGCCCTCGCTCGGCGACACCTTGACCGGCTTCGAGGCGGTGGCCGGGCCGCCGCTGGAGATCAGGATCTCGCCGGTGTGGTTGTGCTCCTCCCCCGGCACGGCTCCCGGATCCGATGCCGGGAAGGACTCGTCCCCCTCGAGGTCGACGAGGGAGGACGAGGTCTGCGGCGTCGCGTAGTTCAGGATGTCCTTCTCGAACTGCGCCTTCGCCTCGCTGAGCAGGATGCGGTCCTGCGGGCGCTTCGGGCCGGCGATGGAGGGCACCACCGTCGACAGGTCGAGCTCCAGGTACTCGCTGTAGACCGGCTCGTGCGCCGGGTCGTGCCACAACGACTGCTCCTTCGCATACGCCTCCACGAGCGCGACGGCCTGCTCGTCCCGGCCGGTGAGCCGCAGGTACTCGAGCGTGACGTCGTCGATCGGGAAGATCGCGGCGGTCGAGCCGAACTCGGGGCTCATGTTGCCGATGGTGGCGCGGTTGGCCAGCGGGACCTCGGCGACGCCCGCCCCGTAGAACTCGACGAACTTGCCGACCACGCCGTGCCGGCGCAGCATGTCGGTGATCGTCAGCACGACGTCGGTCGCGGTCACCCCGGCCGGGATCTCGCCGGTGAGCTTGAACCCGACGACGCGAGGGATGAGCATGGAGACCGGCTGGCCGAGCATCGCGGCCTCGGCCTCGATGCCTCCCACGCCCCAGCCCAGCACGCCCAGGCCGTTGACCATCGTGGTGTGCGAGTCGGTGCCGACGCAGGTGTCGGGGTAGGCGCGCAGCACGCCGCCCACGGTGCGGTCGTAGACGACCTTCGCCAGGTGCTCGATGTTGACCTGGTGCACGATGCCGGTGCCGGGCGGCACGACCTTGAAGTCGTCGAACGCGGTCTGTCCCCAGCGCAGGAACTGGTAGCGCTCGCCGTTGCGCTCGTACTCGATCTCGACGTTGCGCTCGAGGGCGTT
>JASGDW010000226.1:0-3111 GCA_047606965.1 Microbacterium sp. | reverse complement strand
GACGGCGCGCGCCGCGGCGCAGCCGCGTGGCGTTGTCAGCGGCCGGGGCCGCGGCCGGCGGCCCGGAGATCGGCACCGGCAGCGCCTTGGTCAGCTCGCCCGAGTCGAGCACGTCGTCCAGCACGGCGGTGCCGACGGCGACCGTGCGCGCGACCTGCGGGGCGATGCCGAGCTCGGCCTCGATCTCCCGCAGCCGGGTCAGCATCGCGTCGGCGTCCACCGGGCGGCCGTCGGGGCTGCGTTCGGTGGCCCACAGCACGAGCTCGTCGAGCTGTTCAGGCACGCCGGGGTTCTTCGCGCCCGGTCGCGGCACCGAGTCGGTGGCGTGCTGGTAGGCGATCTGCATCGGCTGCTCACCCTTGTACGGCTGCTCGCCGGTGAGCATCTCGTACAGCATGATCCCGAGAGCGTAGATGTCGCTGCGCGCATCCGCGCTGCCGCGGGTGACCAGCTCGGGCGCCAGATAGGCGATGGTCCCCAGCAGCATCTGGCCGCTGGCGGTGTTCGCGGTCGTCGCACGGGCCAGGCCGAAGTCGCCGATCTTGATGCGACCGTCCTCTGCCAGCAGCACGTTCTCCGGCTTCACGTCGCGGTGCACGATGCCGGCGCGGTGGGCGGCCGCCAGCCCCGACAGGATCGCGTCCATGATCGCGATCGTCTGCGGGACGCCGAGCCGCCGCTGCTCGCGCATCAGCTCGCGCAGCGTGATGCCCGGCAGGTACTCCATGACGAGATACGCCATGTCCTCGTCCTGGCCCTGGTCGAACACGTTCACCACGTGCGGGTCCGCCAGGCGGGCCGCGGCCCGGGCCTCCTGGATGAACCGGCTCTGGAACACGGTGTCGTCGCTGAGGTGGCCGTGCATGACCTTGAGGGCGACCCGCCGCTCGAGACGCAGGTCCGTGGCGACGTACACGGTGGCCATGCCGCCGCGCGCGATCCGGGCGCGCACACGGTATCGACCGTCGACCAGGCGGCCGATCAGCGGATCCGCGCGCTGGCTCGTGTTCACGCTGAGATTCTACGGAGCGCAAGCTCGGAGCCCGGGCACGGCTCGCCCGCCGCGGCCGCGGCGGGCGGCCGCGGCGCGACCGGGATGGGATAGTGAGATGGTGAGCGCACAGACCCCATCCGGAGCCGAGACCGCCTGGCTGACCCTGCCCGACCTCGTCGAGGTGCTCGGCGAGCCGCTCGGCCGCGTGCGTCGCCTCATAGACGACGCGCACCTGATCGGCTCGCGCCGGAGCGGGCCGTTCGCCGTGCCGGCCGTCTTCGTCGTCGACGGCCGGCCGCTCGCCTCGCTGCGCGGCACGGTGTTCGCGCTGCGGGATGCCGGGCTCACCGACGACGAGGCGATCGACTGGCTGCTGGCCGTCGACGACACGATCGGGGTTCCGCCGATCGCGGCGCTGCGAGCGGGGCGCAAGAGCGAGGTGCGCCGGGTGGCGCGCATCCTGGGCTGATCAGGCCTCGCGCTCGACGGCGGCCCGTGCCAGATCGCGCAGCCGGCCGACCGCGTGCGTCCCGAGCGGGGCGCCTGCGAGGGCACGATCCGCATCGCGCGCGTATTCCTCGATGAGGGACTCCACGCGCGTCAGTGCGCCGGAGGCCACGATCGTCTCCTGCAACGACCGGATCTGCGCAGGATCGAGCTCCGGGTCGCCGATCAGCTCGTCGAGGGTGCGCCGCACGGATGCCGGGACGGCCTCGCGCGCGTACGCCACCAGCACGGTGCGCTTGCCCTCGCGGAGGTCGTCTCCGGACGGCTTCCCGGTCACCCGCTCGTCGCCGAAGACGCCGAGCACGTCGTCGCGCAGCTGGAACGCCATGCCGATCGGATGTCCGAAGGCGCGCAGCGCCGCCCGCTGCGCCGCGGACGCGCCGCCCAGCGCGGCACCGATGAGCAGCGGCTGCTCGACGCTGTAGCGCGCGGACTTCAGCGACGCGACCCGCAGTGCGCGTTCGGCGTGCGTGGCATCCGCAGCGGTGTGGAACGCGGCCTCCTCGGCGATGTCGAGGTACTGGCCGACCGTGACGTCGCGGCGCATGCGCGCGTACTCGGCGCGCGCGGCGGCGGCGATCGCGGGGGAGACGTCTTCGAGCCCGGCCTCGAACAGGTCGTCGCTGAGCGCGACCAGCAGATCGCCCAGCAGGATCGCGGCCGAACGCCCGAACGTCTCCGCGTCCCCGTGCCAGCCGGCGTCGCCGTGCCCGGCCTGCAGCGCGCGGTGCGCAGCGGGGCGCCCGCGGCGTGTGTCGGAGTTGTCGATGAGGTCGTCGTGCACGAGAGCCGCCGCGTGGAACAGCTCGAGGGCGCCGCCCGCGGCGACCACGGCCCCGTCCACGCTCCGCCGGTCGCCGGCGGCCTCGGCCACCGCCTCCCAGCCGGTCACGCAGAAGCGGGCGCGCAGGCGCTTCCCGCCCGCGACGCCGGCCCTGGCGGCGGCCAGGAACCCGGTCGCCTCCTCGCCCCACGACGCAGCTTCCTGACGTTGCTCACGGAAGAAGGTGTCGAGTCGCTGAGAAACGGCATCCATCGCGTCCTGGGTCCTCGACACGGCCCTAGCCTAGTCAGCGCGCCGACGCGTAGAATCGGCCGTAGAACGTCATCCCGAGGAGGATGCATGCCCCTCTCCGAACAAGAGCAGCGCCTGCTCGATGAGATGGAGCGCCATCTCATGGGCAAGGACGCCGATGTCGTCAGCGCCGACGGCTCGGGTCGCTCGCTCAGCTACCGCAACATCGTGCTCGGGTCGCTGCTCGTGCTCGCCGGACTCGGCGGGCTGATCGGCGGGCTCTCCACGCAGCTCATCGTCGTCGGCGTCATCGGATTCGTCGTCATGCTCGCCGGCGTCGTCCTGGCCGTCAGCCCGTCGCGACGCCCGGGCCTGGTCGCCGCGAAGCGGCGGCCGGCGGCGAAGCCGGCGTCGGCCTCGTTCATGGACCGTATGAACGACCGCTGGGACCGTCGCCAAGAGGGTCACTGACCGCTCCCTCCGCCGAGAAGCGCCGACCTCCGGGTCGGCGCTTCTTTCGTGTGCGTGCCCCGCCGCAGGGAGCGCGGTGCGGCGCAGAAGTGTTTCGTGGTGGGAACAGGTAGTGAAGTGGAGG
>JASGDW010000225.1:0-7032 GCA_047606965.1 Microbacterium sp. | reverse complement strand
CTCGCGGGCCGCGGCGAACGCCGCCGAGGGGATGCGCGCCTGCGCGGGACCGTCGGCGGGCGGGCTGAGCACGACACGGGGGCTCTCGCGCCGGGCCGCGGCGAGCTCACGCATCCAGCCGAGGCCGACGAGGCGTTCGGTGTCGCTGGTGCGGGTGTGCCCGGCCACGAGCAGGGCGCCGCCGTCGAGCTCCTGGCGCACCAGGGCCGCGTCGCGAGCGTGGACGCCCGGGCTCAGCGGCTCCGCCAGCAACGGGTCGCCGTCATCCCAGAGCGCGACGAGCCCGGTGCGGGCGGCCGGCGCGTACACGGCCGAGCGGTTGCCGATGACCACGCACGGCGCGTCGGCGAGCACCCGAAGATAGGCGGCGTAGCGTGCGGGGGCCGGGCGTCGGGCGTCGTCGCGCACGACGGCCTCGGCGGGCAGCCGCGCGGCGAGAGCCTCCGCCAGCTGGTCCTGGTCGCGGTGATCGGGCACCACCAGGATGCTGCTGCGCCCGGCGGCGAGCATCGCGACGGCGGCCGCCGACAGCAGCACGGCCCACGCGCCGACCGGCACGCCCCCGGGCAGTGCCACCAGCCGCGGCGGGGCGTCGAGCGCGACCCGCTCCCCCGCGGTCAGCGCGGCCTCCAGGCCGGGGTAGGCCGCGAGCACCTGCCGGGCCCAGGCGAGCTGCGGCGCCGGCACCTCGACCGGCTCCGGCGCCGGAGCGGCGGCCCAGACCTTCTCGGCGCGCACCATGCGACGCGGGATCGCGAGGCGCAACACGTCGGAGGCGCTGCCGGCGGCGCGGTCGGCGACCCGCCGGGCCAGGCGGTACAGCGCGGCGGGGAGCACCACGACCGGCGAGACGACGGCGTCCACCGCCGACAGCGGACGGTCGGCGTCCGCCGCCTCGCCGACCTCGACGAGGTATCCCTCCACGACCCGGCCCGCGCTGCGCAGCGGCACCTTCACGCGGACGCCGGGCCGCGCCGCGTCCGCGAGCCCGGCGGGGATCTCGTAGTCGAACAGCCGGTCGAGCTGCGGCAGCGGGGAATCGAGCAGCACGCGCGCGACGCGTCGTGCGGACACGTCAGATCCCGGCGGCCGAGCGCAGATCGTCGACGCGGTCGAGGCTCTCCCAGGTGAAGTCCGGGAGCTCCCGACCGAAGTGGCCGTAGGCCGCCGTCTGCGCGTAGATCGGGCGGAGCAGGTCGAGCTCGCGGATGATCGCGGCCGGACGCAGGTCGAACACGTCGAGGATCGCCCGGGTGATGCGCTCGGCGGGCACGTGGGCCGTGCCGAAGGTCTCGACGTAGAGCCCGACGGGCTGCGCCTTGCCGATCGCGTAGGCGACCTGCACCTCGAGACGGTCGGCGAGGCCCGCGGCGACCGCGTTCTTGGCGACCCAGCGCATCGCGTACGCGCCCGAGCGGTCGACCTTGGAGGGGTCCTTGCCGCTGAACGCCCCGCCGCCGTGTCGCGCGGCGCCGCCGTAGGTGTCGATGATGATCTTGCGGCCGGTCAGGCCCGCGTCGCCCTTCGGGCCGCCGGTGACGAAGGGGCCGGCCGGGTTGATCACGTATTTCACGTTCGACAGGTCGAGCCCGGTGGCGGCCAGCACCGGGTCGATGACCTCGGCCTGCACCGCCGCCCGCAGCGCGGCGAGCGAGATGTCGGGATGGTGCTGAGTCGAGAGCACGACCGTGTCGACGGTGCGCGGGGTCGTGCCGTCGTAGCCGAGGGTCACCTGGGTCTTGCCGTCCGGGCGCAGGAACGGCAGGGCGCCGGACCGGCGCGCCGCGGTGAGGCGCTCGGCGAGCCGGTGGGCGGTCCAGATCGCGGTCGGCATGAGCTGCGCGGTCTCGTTCGTCGCGTAGCCGAACATGATGCCCTGGTCGCCCGCGCCCAGCGCGTCGACCGGGTCGACCGAGCCGCCCTCGCGATGCTCGATCGCGGTGTCGACGCCGGCGGCGATGTCGCCGGACTGCTCGCCGATCGACACACTCACCCCGCACGAGTCGCCGTCGAACCCGGTGTCGCTGGAGGTGTACCCGATGCGGTTGACGACGCGACGGACGATGCCCGGGATGTCGACGTAGCCCTCGGTGCGCACCTCCCCGGCGACGTGCACCAGACCGGTGGTGACGAGGGTCTCGACCGCCACCCGGCTGCCCGGGTCGACGGCCAGCAGCGCGTCGAGGATCGCGTCGGAGATCTGGTCGCAGATCTTGTCGGGGTGCCCCTCGGTCACGGATTCGGACGTGAACAGGCGCAGGTCGCTCATCGGGGCTCCAGGATCGGGGGACGACCGCCATTATGCCCGCGGCCCCGGACACCGGGTGCCGGGGCCGCGTCACACGGCGAAAGGGGTCAGTCGGCCTGACGCAGGCGCAGCTTGTCCTCGTGGATCTCGTGCAGCGCGATCGTCAGCGGTTTGTCCTCGATGGTCGAGTCGACGAGCGGCCCGACGTTGTCGAAGAGGTTCCCCTCGTGCAGGTCCGAGTAGTAGTCGTTGATCTGGCGGGCCCGCTTGGACGCGTAGATGACGAGCTGGTACTTCGAGTCGACCTTCTCGAGCAGGCTGTCGATGGGCGGGTCGATGATGCCCTGATCGCGGGTGGCCATGGCGGAACCTCCTGGTTCGGAAGACGGATGCTGCGCGCCCGGCGCGCATCCGATCATTCTACGACACGCGGCATCCGCATCGCCCCGCGGCGGCCTCGGCCCACGCGGCGGCCCGCCCGGCCTGCGCCGCATGGGACGGGATTCGGAGATGCCACGAGATTCGGAGCATATTGGCGCGAATGCTCCGAATCTCGCGGCATCTCCGAATCCCGCAACACGCGATCAGTCGTCTCCTGCTCGTCGGCCCCCGCGCGCCCGCTCAGCCGGCGAGGGCGGCGACCTCGGCCGCTGCCGCGGCGACGTCGGCGTTGACCACGCGGAAGTCGAACTCGCCCTGCGAGGCGAGCTCGGCGCGGGCGGTGCGCAGGCGCCGGGCGCGCTCCTCGGCGTCCTCGGTGCCGCGTCCCACGAGTCGATGCACGAGCTCGTCCCAGCTCGGCGGCAGCAGGAACACGAGCGTCGCCTCGGGCGCGGCGCGGCGCACCTGACGGGCCCCCTGCAGGTCGATCTCCAGCAGCACGGTGCGTCCCTCCGCCAGCGCCTCCTCGATCGGCGCGCGAGGCGTCCCGTAGCGGTACGCGTTGTGCACCGTGGCGTGCTCCAGCAGCTCTCCGGCGGCGACCATGCGGTCGAACTCGGCGTCGTCGACGAAGAAGTAGTGCTCCCCCTCGACCTCGCCCGGCCGCGGGGCGCGCGTCGTGGCCGACACCGAGAGCAGGATCTCCGGGTGATGCGCCTTGATGTGCGCGGCGACGGTGCCCTTGCCGACGGCGGTGGGGCCCGCCAGCACCACCAGGCGGCTGCGGTGCGGCCGCGGCCGCGGCTCGGGCAGACGTGCGTCGAGCCACTCCGACAGCGCGGCGCGCTGGCGCACGCCGAGCCCGCCGAGGCGCTTGACCGGCGAGATGCCGAGGAGGGCGAGGATGCGGTCGCGCTTGCTCTCCCCGATCGCGGGGATCGCGGTGAGGAAGTCGGGGACCCGCATCGTGCCGGCGGCGGATGCCGCGTCGGCCGTGGCGCGGCGCAGCACCTCCTGTGGGGTGACGACGCGGGTCGCGATGTCGCGCTTCAGGCCCGCCCGGGCACGGCGCGCCGCGACCGCCTTGCGGGACGCCGCGGCCCGGTCGACCTCCGGCGGGGTGCGGGAGTCAGCCACGCGTCACCGCCGGGTACAGCGCCCGCCGCTCGTCGATGCGCGCCGCGAGCGCGTCGGGTCCGGCCGTGAGGATGCTGCGGCTCTCGGAGGCGACGACCTCGCCCGCGAGCGCGCCGAACAGGCCGCCGAGGTCGGCCGGCGAGGCGCCCTGCGCGCCGAACCCGGGGGCGAGGATCGGCGCGGCGGCGAGCACGTCGTCGTCGAGCCCGAACGACCCACGGTCGACGGTCGCACCGATCACGAAGCCGACGCTGGCAAGCTCGGGATCGGGCTCGAAGGCGCGCCGCTGCTGCTGCACGGCCTCGGCGACATAGCGGGCGACGGGCCCCGGAGCCGTCTGGGCGCGCTGCAGATCGCCTGCCTCCGGGTTGCTCGTGGCCGTCAGGACGAACACGCCGCGGCCCCGGTCGATCGCCTGCCGCATCGTCTCGCACAGCGAGAGCGGCCCGAGGTACGGGCTGATCGTGACCGCGTCCGCCGCGAGCGGCGAGCCGTCGTCGAGCCAGGCGGCGGCGTACCCGTCCATCGTCGTGCCGATGTCGCCCCTCTTGGCGTCGGCGACGACCAGCAGACCGGCGTCGCGGGCCGCGGCGAGCACATCCTCCAGCGCCGCGAACCCGGCCGAGCCGAAGCGCTCGTAGAACGCGACCTGCGGCTTCACGACGCCGACGCGGCCGGCGGCGGCGTCCACGACCCGCAGCCCGAACTCGCGCACGCCCGCCGCCGAGACCGGCAGACCCCAGTCGATCAGCAGCCGCTCGTGCGGGTCGATCCCGACGCACAGCGGCCCGTGGGCCCTCAGCGCCGCGCGCAACCGCGCACCGAAGGTCACGGCATCCCCCGCAGTCGCAGGATCTCACGGATGGCGCAGGATCCGGCCGGGATGCTGCGACCCCCACGCGACCCTGCGACGCCGACGGGCGAGCGGCGCGGGCGGCTCACCGGCGTCCCGCCCTCTCGATCGCGTACTCCTGCAGGCTCTTCACGCCGAAGCCCTCGCGCAGCGCGGGGAAGGCGCTGACGGCTGCGCCCAGCACGGCCATCGTCGTGAACAGGGCCTTGTCGCCGGCGACGGCGGCGGCGCGGATCTCGTAGCCGTCGGCGCGGGCGGAGCCGCCCGAGGGGGTGTTGACGATGATGTCGATGCTGCCGTCGTTGATGAGGTCGACGATGTTCTTCTCGCCCGTGGTGTGCGTGGCGGAGTACTTGTTCACGACGCCGACCTCGATGCCGTTGCGCGCCAGGATCTCGGCCGTGCCCGAGGTGGCGACCAGGTCGAAGCCGAGCTCCTGCAGCCGATGGGCCGGGAGGATCACGGCCCGCTTGTCGCTGTCGGCCACGGAGAGGAACACCGTGCCCGAGGTCGGCAGCCCGCCGTAGGCGGCGGCCTGGCTCTTCGCGAACGCGGTCGGGAAGTCGCGGTCGATGCCCATGACCTCGCCCGTCGAGCGCATCTCCGGCCCGAGGACGGAGTCGACGGTCGCGCCGTCGGCGGTGCGGAACCGCTTGAACGGCAGCACCGCCTCCTTGACGGCGACGGGGGCGTCCAAGGGCACACGCGAGCCGTCCTGCTCCGGGAGCAGCCCCTCCGCCTTCAGCTCGGCGATCGTGCTGCCGGCCATGATGCGGCTCGCGGCCTTGGCCAGCGGGATGCCGAGCGCCTTCGACACGAACGGCACCGTGCGGCTGGCCCGCGGGTTGGCCTCGATGACGTAGAGCACCCCCGCCGAGACCGCGAACTGCACGTTCAGCAGGCCTCGCACGCCGACCCCGCGCGCGATCGCCCCGGTCGCCTCGCGCACCCGGTCGATCTCGGTGCGACCAAGCGAGACCGGGGGCAGGGTGCAGCTGGAGTCGCCGGAGTGGATGCCGGCCTCCTCCAGGTGCTCCATGACGCCGCCGACGTAGAGCTCCTCGCCGTCGTAGAGCGCGTCCACGTCGATCTCGACCGCGTCGTCGAGGAAGCGATCGACCAGCAGCGGCATCCCGGGCCCGATGATGGCCTGGTCGGCGATGCGCACGAAGTAGTCGCGCAGGCTCGGGGTGTCGTACACGATCTCCATGCCTCGTCCGCCCAGCACGAAGCTCGGACGCACGAGAACCGGATAGCCGATCTCCTCCGCGATCGCGACGGCGCCGGAGACGTCGATCGCGGTGCCGCTGCGGGGGGCGACCAGGCCGGCGTCGTCGAGCAGGCGGGAGAACAGCTCGCGCTCCTCCGCGAGGTCGATCGCGGCGGGGCTCGTGCCGAGGATGCGGTAGCCCGCCTCCTCGATGCCCTTCGCCAGCCCCAGCGGGGTCTGGCCGCCGAGCTGACAGATGACGCCGAGGATCTCGCCCGACGCGCTCTCGGCGTGCAGCACCTCGAGCACGTCCTCCAGCGTCAACGGCTCGAAGTAGAGCCGGTCGCTGGTGTCGTAGTCGGTGGACACGGTCTCGGGGTTGCAGTTGACCATGACCGTCTCGAAGCCGGCGTCGGCGAGGGCGAAGGAGGCGTGCACGCACGAGTAGTCGAACTCGACGCCCTGCCCGATGCGGTTCGGCCCGCTGCCGATGATGACGACCTTGGTGCGGTCGGAGGGCGCCACCTCGGTCTCGGCGTCGTACGAGGAGTAGTGGTATGGGGTCAGGGCGGGGAACTCGCCCGCGCAGGTGTCGACCGTCTTGTAGACCGGGCGGATGCCGAGGCCGTGGCGCACGCCCCGCACCTCGGCCTCGGTCGCGCCGCGCAGCTGCGCCACCTGGGCGTCGCTGAAGCCGTGCTCCTTCGCGATGCGCAGGGTCTCGGCGTCCATCTCGGCGGCCGTGCGCACGAACTCGGCGACCTCGTTGACCAGGGCGATCTGATCCAGGAACCAGGGATCGATCCTGGTGGCCTCGAAGGCCTGCGAGATCGTGGCGCCGAGCCGCATCGCCTGCTGCAGCGCGACGATGCGCCCGTCGGTCGGGGTCTTCGCGATCTCCAGCAGCTCGTCCACCGATCGGGGCTGGTCGCCCCAGTGGAAGCTGGATCCGCGCTTCTCCAACGACCGCAGCGCCTTCTGCAGCGCGGTCGTGTAGTTGCGGCCGATCGCCATCGCCTCGCCGACCGACTTCATGGTCGTGGTCAGCGTGGCGTCCGCGGCGGGGAACTTCTCGAAGTTGAACCGCGGCACCTTCACGACGACGTAGTCCAGCGTCGGCTCGAAGCTGGCCGGGGTGACCTTCGTGATGTCGTTGGGGATCTCGTCGAGCCGGTAGCCGATCGCGAGCTTGGCCGCGATCTT
>JASGDW010000224.1:0-10985 GCA_047606965.1 Microbacterium sp. | reverse complement strand
GGTGACGCGGCTCTCGCTGCGACGCGGCGACCGGGTGCGGCTGGTCGCCGCGGGCGGCGGCGGATACGGCGTGCCCCCGTCGCCCGCATGACGCGGGCGAGGAGCGAGGCGCCCGCGCCGACGCCCCGCAGGCGCGGCTGTGCCCCGGCCGGTCGGCGCGTTCGATACGCTAGAGGGATCCGTTCTATCAGAGATTGGATCCTTTCTGGGATCCTCTCCCGTGCCCACCGGTCCGATCGAGAGGAAGGCGACTCATGAGCGGACGCATCGACGCCCTGGACGACGTCGGAAAGGCCCGCGCGGACGCCCGCGGCCGGGCTGCGAGCTCCGAGTGGATGCCGTACCTGCCGCCCTCCGGGGCGCCCTTCGCGCCCGCCGACGTGGCGCCCGCAGATCTCCGGTGGGCCGAGACGGTCGCGCCGGGCGGCTACACGCACCTGCGCGTGGCGCGGGGCACCCGCATCCGCCTGGCCGATCCCACCGGCGACGCCTGCGCGTCCGTGCTGCTGTTCAACGCCGCCGAGCCGGCGGAGCGGCTCAACGTCGCGGACACGCAGAAGATCCCGTGGCAGGCCTACCTCGGCGCCGGCCACCCTCTGCTCTCCGGCGACGGGCGGGTGCTCGCCACGATCGTCGCCGACACCTCCGGGCATCACGACGCGTTCTGCGGCACCACCAGCGACGCCTGGAACCAGCGCCGGTACGGCGACGCACGGCCGGAGGGCGCCTCGCCCTCCGGCCACAGCCTGCTGCGGCTGGCGGCCGCGAAGCACGCTCTGACCTCCCGCGACCTGCCGCCGGCGGTCACGTTCTTCCAGGGCGTGCGGGTGGACGCCGACGGCGCGCTGCGGTGGCAGGGCAGCGCCGGTCCCGCCACCCACGTCGACCTCGTCGCCGAGCTCCCGCTCGTCGTGCTGATCGCGAACGTGCCCCACGCGGCCGATCCCCGCGACGACTACGTCGTGGGTCCGCTGCGGGTGGTCGCCTGGGCGGCCGCGCCCACCGCGGAGTCGGACCCGTGGTTCGCCGCGACGCCCGAGCGCGAGCGCGCCTACCGCAACACCATCTCCTACGCCGCGCTCGCCGGACTCTGAGAGGACCCGATGATCACCACCGTCCCACCACGCCCGGTCCACGAGCCCGGCGTGCCCCTCGACTGGTCCGAGCCGCTCGTCGACGGCGTGATCGTCCGCGACGAGCGCGTCGCCCCGAGAGCGGCCTGGTCCGCCGTCGTCGCCGCGGGCGACGCGCTGACGATCGTGGACGTCGGCGGCAACCAGTCCGCCGACTTCCTCGTCTACGACGCCGCCGACACCGATGAGCGCTACAGCGCCGCCGACACGATCGCCTGGCAGCGCAACGTCTACCTGCGCACCGGATCGGTGCTGCGCAGCAACCTCGGGCGCCCCCTCATGACCGTGGTCGGCAACGAGGTCGACCGTCAGGACACGATCGGCGGAGCCTGCGGCAAGGAGTCGAACACGCTGCGGTACGGCCACCACACGCTCTACCAGCACGGCTGCCGGGAGAACTTCCTCGCCGAGGCGGCACGGCACGGCCTCGGCGCGCGCGACCTCGTCTCCAACGTCAACTGGTTCATGAACGTGCCGGTCGAGGCCGACGGCTCGCTCGGCATCGTCGACGGCATCTCCGCGCCGGGCAAGCGGGTGGCCCTGCGCGCCGAGCGCGACGTGCTGGTGATCGTCTCCAACTGCCCGCAGATGAACAACCCGTGCAACGACTTCAGCTGCACGCCGCTGCGGATGATCGTCACCCGGCCGTGACCGGCTTCGACACCCTGCTCGTCGCCAACCGCGGCGAGATCGCGCGGCGCATCGTCCGCACTGCGCGCGGACGCGGCCTGCGCACCGTCGCGGTGTTCTCCGACGCCGACCGGGCGGCCCCCCACGTGCGAGAGGCCGACGAGGCGGTCCGCCTGGGACCGGCTCCGGCCGCCGAGTCGTACCTGCGGCTGGACCGTCTGCTGGAGGCGGCGGCCCGCACCGGCGCGGGGGCGGTCCACCCCGGCTACGGCTTCCTCGCCGAGAACGCGGACGCGGCGCGCGCCGTCGAGGCGGCAGGCCTGGTCTGGGTCGGTCCCACCCCCGGACAGCTCGACGCCTTCGGGCTCAAGCACACCGCCCGCGCGCTCGCCGAGGCGGCCGGCGTGCCCCTGCTGCCCGGCACCGGAGTGCTCGGCTCGGTCGAGGAGGCGGAGGAGGCGGCGTCCGCGATCGGCTACCCCGTCATGCTCAAGGCCACCGGCGGCGGCGGCGGGATCGGGATGCGGGTGTGCGCCGACGCCGAGGCGCTGCGCGCCGCCTTCGAGGCCGTCGGCCGCCAGGCGGCGGTCAGCTTCGCCAGCGCCGGGGTGTTCCTGGAGAAGTACGTGCGTCCCGCCCGCCACGTCGAGGTGCAGCTGTTCGGCGACGGCGAGGGCCGGGTCGCCGTCCTCGGCGACCGCGACTGCTCGCTGCAGCGACGCAACCAGAAGGTCGTCGAGGAGGCCCCCGCACCCGATCTGCCCGAGACGGTGCGGACGCTGCTGCACTCCTCCGCCGCGGCGCTGGCCGCGAGCGTCGCCTACCGCTCCGCGGGAACCGCCGAGTTCGTCTACGACCCGGTGGCCCGGCAGGCCTACTTCCTCGAGGTCAACGCCCGGCTCCAGGTGGAGCACCCGGTCACCGAGGCGGTCTGCGGCCTGGACCTCGTGGGGCTCATGCTCGACCTCGCCGCCGGGGTCCGGATGCCGGACGAGCTGTTCGAGACCCCGGTGGCCCCCCGCGGGCACGCCGTCGAGGCCCGCGTGTACGCCGAGGACCCCGACCGCGGCAACGCCCCCTCGACCGGTCTGGTCACCGCGGTCTCGTTCGCCGGCGGCGACGGCATCCGCGTGGACGGCTGGATCGAACCGGGGATGGAGGTCACCTCCCACTACGACCCGCTGCTGGCCAAGGTCATCGCCCACGCCCCGACGCGCGACCAGGCGCTCGACCGGCTGCACGACGCGCTCGCCGCCAGCAGGGTCGACGGCATCGTGACCGGCATCGGCCTGCTACGGGAGATCACCCGCGACGCGCGGCTGCGCGAGGCGTGCCACGACACCGGCACGCTCGACGGCGCGACCGACCCGGACCCCCGCATCGACGTGATCGAGGCCGGGCTCATGACGACCGTGCAGGACCTGCCCGGACGTCTCGGCCACTGGCAGGTCGGCGTGCCGCCGTCCGGACCCATGGACGGCGTCTCCCTCGCCGAGGCGAACCTCGCCGTCGGCAACCCGCGCGAGGCGCCAGGCCTGGAGGCGACGCTCACCGGCCCGACGCTGCGCTTCTCCGCGCCGGCGGTGGTGTGCCTGGCCGGCGCCCCGGTCGCCGCGACACTCGACGGCAGGCCGGTGCCGCAGTGGGAGCCCGTCGAGGTGCCCGCCGGCGCCGTGCTCGCCGTCGGCGAGGCGGCCGGGCCCGGCATCCGGGTCTATCTCGCGGTGCGCGGCGGCATCGACGTGCCGCACTACCTCGGCAGCGCGTCCACCTTCACCCTGGGCGGCTTCGGCGGGCACGGCGGCCGGGCGCTCGTCGCCGGCGACGTGCTGCGCACCGGCGCCGCCGACCAGACGCGGGCTCCCGGCGGACCCACCCCGCGCGGACGCCGCCCGCACCTGACCGGGCGCTGGCGCATCGGGGTGACCGAGGGCCCGCACGCCGCCCCGGAGTTCTTCACCCGCGCCGACATCGACGCGCTGTACGCCGCCGACTACGAGGTGCAGGTCAACTCCGCGCGCACCGGGGTGCGCCTCAGCGGCCCGCAGCCGCAGTGGGCACGCACCGACGGCGGCGAGGCGGGCCTGCACCCCTCCAACATCCACGACACCCCCTACGCGGTGGGCGCACTCGACTTCACCGGCGACACCCCGATCATCCTCGGCCCGGACGGGCCGAGCCTCGGCGGCTTCGTCTGCCCCGCCGTCGTGGCCAGCGGCGAGCTGTGGAAGCTCGGGCAGCTGCGTCCCGGCGACACCGTGCGCTTCGTGCCCGTGCGCGAGGAGCACGCCGCCCGGCTCGACGCCGCCCGCTCGCTCGGCGCCCCGCCGCTCGTCGGCCGCGACGGCGACGACGGCGTGATCGCGGTGCGCGAGCCTGAGACCGCGGGGGCCGAGGTGCGGCGCCCCCGCGTCACCTACCGGCGCGACGGCGACGACAACGTGCTCGTCGAGTTCGGCGACCAGACGCTCGATCTCGGGCTGCGCATGCGGGTGCACGCGCTGCAGACCAGGCTCGCGGAGGCCGCGCCCGCCGGCGTCCTGGACGTCACCCCCGGCATCCGCTCCCTGCAGGTGCACACCGACGCCTCGCTCCTGCGCGCCTCGCAGCTGGTGGGCCTGCTGCGGGAGCTCGACGACGACCTCCCGCCCACGCGCGAGCTCGTCGTGCCCTCCCGGGAGGTGCACCTGCCGCTGTCGTGGGACGACCCGGCGACGCGGCTCGCGATCGAGCGGTACATGGCGGGCGTCCGCGACGACGCGCCCTGGACGCCGTGGAACATCGAGTTCATCCGTCGCATCAACGGTCTCGAGACCGTCGAGGAGGTGCACCGCACCGTCTTCGACGCCGAGTACCTCGTGCTGGGACTGGGCGACGTGTACCTGGGGGCGCCGGTGGCGACCCCGCTCGACCCTCGTCATCGGCTCGTGACCACCAAGTACAACCCGGCCCGCACCTGGACCGCGGAGAACTCCGTCGGGATCGGCGGGGCCTACCTGTGCGTCTACGGGATGGAGGGACCCGGCGGCTACCAGTTCGTCGGCCGCACCGTGCAGGTCTGGAACAGGTTCCGCCGTGGTGGCCTGTTCGGCGAGCACCCGTGGGCACTGCGGTTCTTCGACCGTATCCGGTGGTATCCGGTCTCACCCGAGGAGCTGCTGGAGCTGCGCGCAGAGACGGACGCCGGACGAGGCCTGTTCCGCACGCTCCCGGGCACCTTCGCGCTCGCCGACCACGAGCGCTTCCTCGCCGCGAACGCGCCGAGCATCGCGGAGTTCCGTCAGCGGCAGCGGACGGCGTTCGAGCGGGAGCGGGAGAGGTGGCGGGCGGCGGGCGAGTTCGACCGGCCGGTGGCGGCGGACGCGGTGCCCGTCGCGGCCGCGGAGATCGAGCCGCCGGCGGGCACTGTCGCGGTGCGCGCGCCGTTCGCGGCGACGGTGTGGAAGGCCGCGGCCGTGGGGGACGCGGTGGCGGAAGGAGCGGGTGTGATCGTGCTGGAGGCGATGAAGATGGAGACGACGCTGACCGCGCCCGGCGCGGGTCTCGTGCGTGAGGTGTACGTCCGCTCCGGCGAGCGGGTGTTGGCGGGCCAGGTGCTCGCCGCGGTGGCGGTGACGGGGTGAGCGCGCTCGAGCGCGTGCGGGCCGCCTACGCCCGGAACGCCCAGGTCGACCGGCCGGAGGCATGGATCTCGCTGCGGCCGGAGGTCGAGACGTTCGCCGAGGCCGCGGAGATCGACCGCCGGGCCGCCGCGGGGGAGCGGCTGCCGCTTCGGGGCCGTGTCGTCGCCGTCAAGGACAACATCGACGTCGCGGGCCTTCCGACCACGGCCGGCAGCCCCGCATACGCCTCCGCGCCGGACGTCGACGCACCCGCCGTCGCGCGGCTGCGCGCGGCCGGGGCGATCGTGCTCGGCAAGGCCAACCTCGACCAGTTCGCGACCGGACTGGTCGGCACCCGCAGCCCCTACGGCGCCGTGCGCGGCGCCTGGGATCCGAGCCGGATCTCGGGCGGGTCGAGCTCGGGCAGCGCCGTGCTCACCGCGCTGGGCGTGGTCGATCTCGCGCTGGGCACCGACACCGCCGGCTCCGGGCGCGTGCCCGCGGCCCTGAACGGCGTCGTCGGCGTCAAGCCGACGATCGGGCTCGTGCCGACCACCGGCGTCGTCCCGGCCTGCCGCACGCTGGACTGCGTCACGGTCTTCGCCCGCGACCTCGCTCTGGCCCGCGAGGCGGTCGAGACTATGAGCGGCCCCGACGGCGTCGACCCGCTGTGCCGCGTCGACGCCCCCGCCGCCCCGCTGTCCGCTCGGCCGACGGTCGCCATCCCCGCCCCCGAGCATCTGGAGGGCCTCGCCCCGGGCTGGGCCGAGGCGTTCGCGGGCGTCGTCGCCCGGCTCGCAGCGTCCGGCGTCGAGATCGTCGAGGTCGACATCGCCCCGCTGCTGGAGGCGGCGTCCCTGCTCTACGGGGGTGCGTTCGTCGCCGAGCGCACCGCTGCGGTCGGCGGGTTCATCGCGGCGCACCCGGAACTCGTGGGCACCGACATCGACCCCACCGTCGCGGGCATCGTCCTCGCCGGGGCTGCCGCCACCGCCGCCGACTACTTCCGCGACCGTGAGCGGCTGGACCGCCTCGGACTGGAAGGCCTGCGCCGGCTCGACGGCACGGTCGCCCTGCTCACCCCGACGACCACCTGGCACCCGACCCTCGCCGAGGTCGCCGCCGACCCGGTCGGCGCGAACGCCCGCATGGGCAGGTACACGAACTTCGCCAACCTGCTCGACCGGAGCGCTCTGGCGGTGCCCGCCGGGGTCGTCGACGGCAGGCCCTTCGGGGTCATGCTCACCGGGGCGCCGTTCGCCGACCGCACGCTCGCCCAGCTCGCCGAGCGCCTGTGCGCCCCACCGGTCGACCTGCTCGTGGTGGGGGCCCATCTGCGGGGACAGCCGCTGAACCACCAGCTCGTCGCCGCCGGCGGCAGCTTCGTCGCCGAGGTCGAGACTGCGCCCGACTATCGCCTGTACGCGCTGGCGACGACGCCGCCCAAGCCCGGGATGGCGCGGGTGGATGCGGGCGGAGCCGCCGTCCCCGGTGAGCTGTGGCGGCTTCCGGCGGCCGGGTTCGGCGGGTTCGTCGCGGCCCTGCCCGAGCCGATGGGGATCGGGCAGGCGCGGCTGTCCGACGGCACGAGCGTCGCCGGCTTCCTGTGCGAGGCCGTGGCGTTGGCGGACGCCGTCGACATCACCCCGTTCGGGGGATGGCGCGCCTACCTCGCGGCGACGGCGTGATCCGGCGATGACCGCGTCGCTGCTGATCGACCATGCGGCCGCGTCCCGGCTCGCGGTCGCCGGCCGGCCGGAGCGGATCGTGCCGATGGTCGTCGGCTACGAGCCGATCGCCGAGTCGGTCTCGATCGCGGGCGGCAGCCGGTTCCGTTACCTGATGGAGCCGGTCACCGCGCTGGCCGTGGTGTTCACACGGGGGTGGCTGCTCGTGGACGGCGGGTTCGACCCCGCACGGGTGCGGGACGGGGACCGACGACGCAGGAGCTTCGACTACGAGAACTACACGCCGATCGTCCCTCCGGGCGACCCGCTGCGCGACCAGGTCGCCGAGGCGGGGCTCGACTGGGCGGACCTGGCCGCGGCCCTCCTCACGCACGCGCACTTCGACCACACCGGCGCGGCGCGGCTGCTGGCCCCGGGTCAGCCGCTGATGCTGCAGCGCCGGGAGTGGGAGCACGTGCGGGGCGTCGCGGACCCGCGCGCGCACTTCCTGTTCCGCGACGACCTGGATCGCGAGGGGCTCACGCTCGTGCTGCTCGACGGCGACGCCGCGATCGCCCCGGGCGTCACCGCGATCGACACCTCGGGGCACACGCCGGGCCACCAGTCGATCGTGATCGAGCTGCCGGATCGCACCGTCGTGTTCGCCGGGGATGCCGCCGACCTGCGTGCGAACGTCGACGGCTGCGTGGCCTGCGGGTCGACCGTGGGTGCCGAGGGCCCCGAGCGTGCGCGAGCCGCCGCGGGACGGCTGGCGGCGCTCGACGCCCGGCCGGACACCGAGGTGTGGCCCGCGCACGATCCAGAGTGGCCCGTCTGGCGTGAGATCGTCCGCGCCCGGCGCTGACCGCGCCGCCTCGTTCAGTCCTCGACGACCCGCACCGTCACCTCGACGTTGCCGCGCGTCGCGTTCGAGTAGGGGCAGACGAGGTGCGCGGCGTCGGCGAGGGCCTGCGCCTGCTCGTGCGGCAGGTCGGGCACGACGACCTCGAGCTCGACCGCGAGGGCGAACCCGCCCCGGCCGTCGGGGCCGATGCCCACGCGGGCGCCGACCGCGGTGTCGTGCAGCGACGCCTTCTCCCGGCGCGCCACGGTCAGCAGCGCGCTGTGGAAGCACGCCGCGTAGCCGGCGGCGAACAGCAGCTCCGGGTTGAGGGCGCCGCCCGCCCCGCCCAGCTCCTCGGGCACGCGCACGTCGGCGTCCAGCAGGCCGTCCGCGGTGGCGACGTGGCCGTTGCGCCCGTCGCCGGTCGCGAGGGCCTCGGCGGTGTAGAGGATGTCCATCGGGGGTCCTTTCGTCAGGCGGATGCGGCGAGGGGCGCCGCATCCGTGAGGTTCGAGGCCTGCGCCGTGCCGGTGAGCCGACGCAGGACGTCGAGGAGCTGCCGGGCGTCGTCGAGCGTGAGACCTAGGCATCGGCCGAACTCCTGCGGGACGCCGGCGAGCTCCTCGCGGAGCCCCTCGCCGCGGTCGGTCAGGCGGACGCTGACCACGCGGCCGTCGCTGCGGTCGCGGGATCGGACGACGAGCCCGGCGTCGGCCATCCGGCGCAGCAACGGCGACAGCGTGCCGGAGTCGAGGGCGAGGTCGTCGCCGAGCTCGCGCACCGTGCGCGGACCGAGGTCCCACAGCTCCACGAGCACGAGGTACTGCGGATAGGTGAGGCCCCAGGGCGCGAGCAGCCGCCGGTACGTCTGGGTCGTGGCCCTGGAGGCGGCGTAGAGCGAGAAGCACACCATCCGGTCGATCTCCGCCACACGAGAAGCATCGCACACGATTCAATTGTGCACAATTCATATTCGGGCGATGCCTAGCCGTGACCGACGCGCCCGGCCGCGGTGCGTCCCGGCGTCCGCCTGCAACGGCGCTCCCACCGGGGGTCTGTGACGCGGCGTGACGCGGCGTGACGGGATGTTGCGGGCAGGCGTGGCCGACCGCGAGGGGCGGGGCCAGGCTCGCAGGATGACGCATGTGATCGGGCCCGAGGATCTCTCCTCCGTGCTCGACGCGGACCGGCCGGTGCGGATCCTCGACGTGCGTTGGCGGCTCGACCTGCCGGAGGGCAGGCCGTCGTACGTGTCGGGTCATCTGCCGGATGCGGTCTATGTCGACCTCGAGCAGGAGCTCGCCAACCCCGGGCACCCCGAGCAGGGGAGGCACCCGCTGCCGTCGCGTGACGCCCTGCAGACAGCCGTCCGCCGCTGGGGGGTGAACGAGGGCGACCTCGTCGTCGCCTACGACGACAACGACGGCGTGGCCGCCGCGCGGCTGTGGTGGCTGCTGCATCGTCGGGGGCTCGACGTGCGGGTGCTCGACGGCGGTCTCCGAGGCTGGGTCGGGTCCGGCGGCCTGTTGCACGGAGGGGACGTGCGCCCGCAGGCCGGCGACGCCCGGCTGGGCGTCGCCGAGCCGGACGCCGCCTCCATCGCCGACGCCGCGCGGGCCGCGCTCGACGGCGCCCTGGTCGACGTGCGCTCACCGCAGCACTACCGCGGCACCACCCCGACGCCCGATCCGGCGGTCGGCCACATCCCGGGCGCGATCAACGTGCCCACGCTCGCGCACGTCGACCGTTCCGGACGCCTGCGGGATCCCGCCCGCATCCGGCGCACCTTCGCGGACGCCGGCGCCGCCGGGTCGGTGCCGCTGGTCGTCTATTGCAGCTCGGGCATCGCCGCCGCCCACTCCGCGCTCGCGCTCGCGCATGCCGGCGTCGCCGCGCGGGTCTTCCCCGGCTCCTGGAGCCAGTGGTCACGCGCGGCCGGGCGACCGATCGCCACCGGTCCCGCGCCGTGGGGACCGGTCGCCGCGCACTGACGCACCGGGAGCGTACGGCGTGGCCGTCGACGGCCACGTCCGCACGCCGTCGGCCGTGAGGTGGCGAGCCGGGTGCCGGGTCGTGTACGGTCGGACGCGTGCTGACCTGTCGTTGTCGTCGCTGAGTGATCTCTCGCGCCCTCGTGCGCTCCTCACCGACCGACACCGACCCCGCGCCCGCAGGCTCCGCCGCGGCGCCCAGCCCAGGGACTCGCCCATGCGTTACGCGAACAGCGTCGCCGACCTCGTCGGCCACACCCCTCTCGTCCGTCTGAACCGCGTCGCCGCCGGGATCGACGCGACCGTGCTCGCCAAGGTCGAGTACTTCAACCCCGGCGGATCCGCGAAGGACCGCATCGCCCGCAGCATCATCGACGCCGCCGAGCGCGACGGTCTGCTCGGCCCCGGCGGCACGATCGTCGAGCCCACCAGCGGCAACACCGGTGTCGGCCTCGCGCTGGTGGCCCAGCAGCGCGGCTACCGCATGGTCTTCGTCGTGCCCGACAAGTTCGCGGGGGAGAAGGTCTCCGTGCTGCGGGCGTACGGCGCCGAGGTCGTGATGACCCCGACGAACGTGCCCCCGGAGCACCCCGACTCGTATTACAGCGTGTCCGACCGGCTCGCGAGCGGGATCCCCGGGGCGTTCAAGCCGAACCAGTTCGCCAACCCCCACGGGCCGCTCGGCCACTACCGGACCACGGGTCCGGAGATCTGGGCCGACACCGAGGGCCGGGTGACCCACTTCGTGGCCGGCATCGGCACGGGCGGTACGATCAGCGGCACCGGGCGGTATCTCAAGGAGGTCTCCGGCGGCGCCGTCACCGTGATCGGCGCCGACCCGGTCGGCTCGATCTACTCCGGCGGCCCGGTGCACGGCTATGCGGTCGAAGGCGTCGGCGAGGACTTCCTGCCGGACACCTTCGACGCCACCGTCGTCGACGGGTACGAGCGCATCCCGGACGCCGAGTCCTTCGCCATGACCCGCCGGCTCGCCCGGGAGGAGGCGCTGCTGGTCGGCGGCTCCAGCGGCATGGCCGTCGCCGCCGCCCTGCGGGTCGCGCGGGACCTGCCCGCGGACGCGGTGGTGGTGGTGCTGCTGCCCGACCACGGCCGCGGAT
>JASGDW010000223.1:0-6518 GCA_047606965.1 Microbacterium sp. | reverse complement strand
GCGTTGCCCGCCGCCACGGCCGCCGCCGGGCCGGCCCTCTCGACCAGGTCGACGCTTCTGGCGCCGCGGCTGAGCGCCTCCAGCCCGAGCGCGCCCGAACCGGCGTACAGGTCGAGCACGCGGGCGCCGTGCAGGGCTCCCGCGGTCTCGAGCGCGCCGAACATCGACTCGCGCACGCGCTCGCTCGTGGGACGGGTGCCGCGCGCGGGGACGTCGAGTCTGGTCCCGCCTGCGATCCCCGCGATGATCCGGGTCACCGTCCCACCCTAGCCAGGGCGTGTCCCCGCCCCGTCCTAGACTTCAAGCCGTGACCGTGACGCTCGACAGTCGGCTCGACGCCGTCGTGGGCGGCAAGACGGCGGCCGCGCTGGCGCGGGCGTTCGGGATGCGCACGGTCGGCGACGCCCTCGCACACTACCCGCGGCGGTACGCGCGCCGCGGCGAGCTGACGCCGATCGGCTCGCTCGTCGTCGGCGAGCAGGTCACGATCGTCGCGCAGGTCAGGCAGGTGCGCGAGCGGCGGATGCAGAGCCGTCCCGGCAGCATCCTCGAGGTGACGATCACCGACGGGGACGGCGAGGTCCAGCTCACCTTCTTCAACCAGGGCTGGCGGGCCCGAGACCTCACACCCGGCCGACGCGGGATCTTCTCCGGCAAGGTCGGCGCGTATCGAGGCGGCATCCAGTTCGCCCACCCCGACTACGAGCTGTTCGAGACCGACGCCGACCCGGCGGCATCGCCCCCGCTGGGGGTGGAGCCGGCCACCGCCGTGGTGCGGATCGGCCTGTCGGAGGCGACGGCCCACGAGTTCGCAGACCGGCCGATCCCGATCTATCCCGCCACCGCCGCGCTGCCGACGTGGACGATCGCCCGCGTGATCGACCAGTTGCTGGCCGTGATCGACGACCCGCCGGACCCGCTGCCGCGGGAGGTCCGGGAGCGGCAGGCGCTGCTGCCCTTCCGCACGGCACTCGCACGCATCCACCGCCCCGACACCGAGGCCGACGTCGCCGAGGCCCAGCTGACGCTGCGCTGGCACGAGGCCCTCGTGCTGCAGACGGCGCTGCTGCAGGAACGGCAGGCCGTTCGGGCGCTGGCCGCGACGCCGCGTCCGGCCGGAGACCTGCTCGCCCGCTTCGACGCCGCGCTTCCCTTCGCGCTGACAGCCGACCAGGCGACGGTGGGCGACCGCATCGCCGCCGACCTCGTCGGCTCCTGGCCCATGAACCGGCTGGTGCAGGGCGAGGTCGGCTCCGGCAAGACCCTCGTCGCCCTGCGCGCGATGCTGCAGGCCGCCCAGAGCGGGGGGCAGAGCGCGCTCATCGCGCCGACCGAGGTGCTCGCCGCGCAGCACCTGCGCTCGATCGGCCGGATGCTCGGCCCCGAGCTCGCGCCGCTGGTGATGCCGACGCTGCTCACGGGCCAGCTGACGGCCGCCGAGCGACGCAAGGCCTCGCTGCGCGTCGCCTCCGGCCAGGCCCTGATCGTGGTGGGCACGCACGCGCTGCTCGGGGAGAGGACCACCTTCGCCGACCTCGCCCTCGTCGTCGTGGACGAGCAGCACCGCTTCGGGGTCGAGCAGCGCGAGGCGCTGCGCGCGAAGGGCACGAGCCCGCATGCGCTGGTCATGACGGCGACCCCGATCCCCCGCACCGTCGCCATGACCGTGTTCGGCGACCTCGACGTGTCCGTCATCCGCACCATGCCGGCCGGACGCGCCGGCATCGAGACCTTCGTCGCGCCGCTGGCCGAGCGGCCGGAGCTGTTCGCCCGCGTCTTCGACCGGGCCGCCGACGAGATCGCCCGGGGCCGGCAGGCGTTCGTCGTGTGCTCCGCGATCGACACGGACCAGCCCGAGCCCGAGGAGGAGCCCGGCGCCGACCCGGTGCGTGCCGACGAGGTCGGCGCGCCGGCGGCGCCCCGGTGGGGCGTCGTGCAGGTCGCGGCGCTGCTGGCGACGCACTACCGGTTGGCCTCCGCGCGCGTCCAGATGCTGCACGGTCGGATGCCGGCCGAGGAGAAGGACCGCATCATGCGCGCCTTCGCCGCCGGCGAGATCGACGTGCTCGTGGCGACCACCGTCATCGAGGTCGGCGTCGACGTGCCGAACGCCTCGACGATGATCGTGCTGGACGCCGACCGCTTCGGCGTCTCGCAGCTGCACCAGCTGCGCGGCCGCGTGGGCCGCGGCGGCGTGCCCGGCCTCTGCCTGCTGGTGACCGACGCCGGGCCGCGCAGCCCCGCTCGGGCGCGGGTGGAGGCGGTGGCCGCAACCCTCGACGGGTTCGCCCTCGCCGAGGTCGACCTCCGGCTGCGGGGCGAGGGGGACGTGCTGGGCGCGATGCAGTCCGGCGTCCGTTCCTCGCTGCGGCTGCTGCGGGTCGTGACCGACGCCGACCTCATCGGCGCGGCGCGCCAGGCCGCCGAGGAGCTCCTCGAGGCCGATCCGACGCTGAGGAGCCACCCCGGGCTGGCGCGGGCGATCGAACGCCGGCTCGACGCCGCCGAACGCGCCGCGCTCGCGAAGAACTGACCGTTACGCTGTGACCGTGAGCAACCGGATCGCCGTCGTCCCCGGATCGTTCGACCCGCCGACGCTCGGCCACCTCGACGTCATCCGCCGCGCCGCGGGCCTGTACGACCAGGTCCACGTCGTCGTGGTCCACAACCCGGGCAAGGAGGCGATGCTGCCGATCGCGCAGCGCCTCACCCTGCTGGAGCAGTCGGTCGCCGAGGCCGGCCTCGCGGCCGATCACGTCATCGTCGCCTCCTGGAGCGTGGGCCTGCTCGTCGACTACGCGACCGACGTCGGCGCGGGAGTGCTGGTCAAGGGCATCCGATCCCAGGTCGACGTGACCTACGAGGCGCCGATGGCGCTGGTCAACCGCAACCTCGCGAACGTGGAGACGGTGTTCCTGCTGCCCGATCCGGCCCACGCCCTGGTCTCCAGCTCACTCGTGCGCCAGGTGGCGGCGCTCGGCGGCGACGTCTCGCCGTACGTGCCCGCGGCCGTCGCGCGCTTCCTCGACACCGGCCACCGCGGCTGAGCGATCGGTAGACTCCCGTGGTGAGAACCCGCAGGCCCGGACCGTTCGCCGTCAACGTCCGAGACATCGAGCACCGCCCCGGCCACATGCGCGAGAGCTCCTTCGAGGTCGCGCTGGCCGAGAAGTGGGGGGAGGGGCTCGTCGCCGTCGACGCCGGCGAGACGCTCGGCGTCGACGTGCGTCTCGAATCGGTGCACGAGGGCATCCTCGTCTCCGGCAGCGTCCACGCTCGCTACACCGGCGAGTGCGGGCGCTGCCTGATCCAGATCGACGGACCCGTCGAAGTCGAGTTCCAGGAGCTTTTCGCGTATCCTGGGGGGGAAGCGAACGACCTCGAGGTTCAAGACGACCACGTCGATTGTGAAACTCTGGTCAGGGATGCGATCGTCCTCTCGCTTCCGTTCCAGCCGGTGTGCCGGCCTGACTGCCCGGGACTCGACCCCGTCACGGGCGAACGTCTGGCCGACAGCCCGGGGCAGACACCGGTCCAGACCCGCGATCCACGGTGGGCGGCGCTGGCCGATCTGCTCGCCGAGCCGGTAGCGGATCCCGGTGCGTCCGGGACGAACCCCCAGAACTCCGAGGAAAGAGAAGACCATGGCCGGTAACCCCCCGAAGCGCAAGGTTTCGCGCTCCAACACCCGTTCGCGTCGCGCGCAGTGGAAGGCCGACGCGCCCACGCTGGTGAAGACCGTCGAGAACGGCAAGACCGTGTACAGCCGTCCGCACCAGGCGAAGGTCGTCACCGACTCGCAGGGCACCGAGCTTTTCCTCGAGTACAAGGGCCGCAAGGTCGCCGACGTCTGATCCGCGTCCGGTGACGGAAGTGGCGGCGGCGGATCCCGCCGTGCTCGCGCAGAAGCTCGGGGTCGACATCGACCCCGAGCTTCTTACGCTGGCGCTGACGCATCGCTCCTATGCGTATGAGCACGGCCAGATCCCGCACAACGAGCGTCTCGAGTTCCTCGGCGACGCCGTGCTCGGTCAGGCGGTGACCGTGCGGCTCTACACGCGGCATCCCGAGCTCGACGAAGGGGCCCTCGCCAAGCGCCGGGCGAGCGTCGTGTCCACGGTCGCGCTGGCGGAGGTGGCCCGCGCGACCGGGCTCGGGCCGTTCGTGCGTCTCGGCCGCGGCGAGCAGCTGACGGGCGGAGCCGACAAGGACTCGATCCTCGCCGACACCATGGAGGCGCTGATCGGCGCCACCTATCTCTCGGCGGGTCAGGACGCTGCCGCGGCGCTCGTGCTGCGGCTGGTCGAGCCGCTGCTGGCGGACCCCGACCGGTACGGCGCGGCCATCGACCCCAAGACCAGCCTGCAGGAGCTCGCCGCGGCGCGGGGCCTGCCCGCCCCCTCGTACACGGTCGAGGCGGACGGACCCGACCACGCCCGCACCTTCGTCGCCGTCGCCTGCGTCGGCCCGCACCGCGGCGAAGGATCCGGCACGAGCAAGAAGCACGCCGAGATGGCCGCCGCGCTCGACGCCTGGCGCCGGCTGCGCGGACGTGCCTGAGCTCCCCGAGGTCGAGGTGGTCCGTGCGGGCCTCGAACCGGCCGTCGCCGGTGCCCTCGTCCTCGGCGCGGAGGTGCTCGACGAGCGCGCCCTGACCCGCCACCGCGGCGGCAGGGAGGACTTCGAGCGGAGGCTGACGGGCCGGACACTGGCCACGGCGGTGCGCCGCGGCAAGTTCCTGTGGCTGCCGCTGGGCGACGACGCCGTCGTCGGGCACCTCGGAATGAGCGGCCAGCTGCTACTGCGCGAGCCCGGCGCGCCGCGCGAACGGCACGAGCGCGTCCGGATCGCGCTCGCCCATCCGGTGCACGGGGAGCTCGCCGTCGTCTTCGCCGATCAGCGCACCTTCGGCTCGCTCGCGATCGATGTCCTCGTGCCCACCGGCGACGGCGCGGCCGGCGGCCGGGGCAGCGGCGCGGCGTCCGTGCCCGCGCAGGTCTCCCACATCGCGCGCGACCCGCTGGACCCGGCGTTCGACGACGACCGCTTCCGGGCGCGGCTGGCACGCACCGGCGTGCAGATCAAACGTCTCCTGCTCGACCAGAGGGTCGTCAGCGGCATCGGCAACATCTACGCCGACGAGGCCCTGTGGGCGGCCCGTGTCCACCCGGAGACGCCTGCGCTCCTCCTGTCGACCCGCGCCGTGCGCCGCGTGCTCGCCGAGGTGCGCGCGGTGCTCGAAAGGGCGCTGGCCGAGGGCGGCACGAGCTTCGACGCGCAGTACGTCAACGTGAACGGGCGGGCCGGGTACTTCGCCAGGTCGCTGCAGGCCTACGGCCGTGCCGGGCGGCCGTGCCCGCGCTGCGGCACCCTGCTCGTGCGTGTCGCGTTCACGAACCGCTCGAGCCACTTCTGCCCCCGTTGCCAGCGAGGGCGGTGAGCGGACCCGTGCCTGGGCCGGCGAGGGATGCCCGGCCGCGGGCGGCCGCTCCGGTAGCGTAGGCGCGAACGGACGACCCGGAGGATCCCATGCACCTGAAGAGCGTCACGCTCAAAGGGTTCAAGTCGTTCGCGCAGCCCACGACGTTCGCCCTCGAACCGGGGGTCACCGCCATCGTCGGCCCGAACGGCTCCGGCAAGTCGAACGTCGTCGACGCCCTTGCGTGGGTCATGGGGGAGCAGGGCGCCAAGACCCTCCGCGGCGGCAAGATGGAGGACGTCATCTTCGCCGGCACCTCGACGCGCGGCCCGCTCGGCCGCGCCGAGGTGCAGCTCACGATCGACAACGCCGACGGCGCCCTGCCGATCGAGTACGCCGAGGTGACCATCAGCCGCACCCTGTTCCGCAACGGCGCGAGCGAGTACGCCATCAACGGCGAGGCCTGCCGGCTGCTGGACGTGCAGGAGCTGCTGAGCGACTCCGGCCTCGGCCGCGAGATGCACGTCATCATCGGCCAGGGACGCTTGGACACCGTGCTGCAGGCGAGCCCGGAGGACAGGCGCGGCTTCATCGAGGAGGCCGCCGGCATCCTCAAGCACCGCCGGCGCAAGGAGAAGACGCTCCGCAAGCTCGAGGCGATGGAGGCGAACCTCACCCGGCTGAGCGACCTGGCCGGCGAGATCCGGCGGCAGCTCAAGCCGCTGGGACGGCAGGCCGAGGTCGCGCGCGAGGCGGCCACGATCGCCGCCGACGTGCGCGACGCGAAGGCCCGGCTCTACGCCGAGGAGCTCATAGGTCTGCGACGGGATCTGGCTGACCACGCCCGCACCGAGCAGGAGCGGCACGCGGAGCGCCTCGTGCTGCAGGACCAGCTCGACCAGGCGAGGGCGAGGATCGCCCGGCTCGAGGGCGATCAGCGTACCGATGCCGTCGATGCGGCGCGCGGCGTGGCCTTCGCCCTGGAACAGGTCCAGGAACGGCTGCGGGGCCTGTCGTCGCTGGCCGAGCAGCGCCTCGCGCTGCTGCGCGCCGACGAGGGCGCGCTGCTGCCGTCCGTCACGGTCTCGCAGGCCGACAT
>JASGDW010000222.1:0-6627 GCA_047606965.1 Microbacterium sp. | reverse complement strand
GTACAACGCCGCGACCGAGTCGCAGCGCGGCAACGTCATCCCCGTGGAGATCACCGTCTACGAGGACCGCACCTTCACGTTCATCCTGAAGACCCCGCCGGCCGCCGAGCTCATCAAGAAGGCCGCCGGCGTGGCCAAGGGCTCGCCGACCCCGCACACGACCAAGGTGGCCAAGCTCACCAAGGAGCAGGTGCGCCAGATCGCGGAGACGAAGCAGCCCGACCTGAACGCGAACGACATCGAGGCCGCCTCGAAGATCATCGCCGGCACCGCCCGTTCCATGGGCATCACGGTCGAGGACTGAGGGAGGACGACAATGGCTACCAAGTCCAAGGCCTACGAGGCCGCCGCGGCGAAGATCGACCGCGACAGGTTCTACTCCACGAGCGAGGCCGTCGAGCTCGCCAAGGAGACCGGCTCGAAGAGGTTCGACTCGACCGTCGAGGTCGCGCTCAAGCTCGCCGTCGACCCCCGCAAGGCGGACCAGATGGTCCGCGGCACCGTGATCCTGCCGCACGGCACCGGAAAGACCGCCCGCGTCATCGTCTTCGCGACCGGCCCGGCCGCCGAGGCGGCCATCGCCGCGGGCGCGGACGAGGTCGGCGGCGCCGAGCTCATCGAGAAGGTCGCCGGCGGCTGGACCGCGTTCGACGCGGCCGTCGCCACGCCGGAGCTCATGGGCCAGGTCGGCCGGCTCGGCAAGGTGCTCGGGCCCCGCGGCCTCATGCCCAACCCCAAGACCGGCACCGTGACCCCCAACCCGGCCAAGGCCGTGGAGGAGATCAAGGGCGGCAAGATCGAGTTCCGCGTCGACAAGCACGCCAACGTGCACTTCGTCGTCGGCAAGGCCTCGTTCACGGCCGAGCAGCTGCACGAGAACCTGACGGCGGCGGTCGACGAGATCGTCCGCCTCAAGCCGTCCAGCGCGAAGGGTCGCTACATCCAGAAGGGCGCCGTCTCGACCACCTTCGGTCCCGGCATCCCCCTGGACGTCAACGCGCTCGTCTGAGCCTCGCGATCCACAGGGCATCCGCACGCCGTCGCGGGGGCCCTCCGCGTTCACACGTCGGGGCGGATGTCGAAGCTCTCCGCGCCCACGGGCGCGAGCTCCTCGACGTGCGCGGCGGTGACCCGCGCGGAGGGCGGGCCGTCGGCCATCCACGCGCAGACGGCGTCGACGGCGTCGTCCTCACCCTCGAGCTCGGCCTCCACGCTGCCGTCACGGCGGTTGCGCACCCACCCGCACACGTTCTCGCGCGCGGCCGTCGTCGCCGTCGCGAACCGGTAGCCCACGCCCTGCACCCGGCCCTCGACGACGACCCGCACCCTGCGCATAGACGCCATTCTGCCCCGGGGCGCGGCGCTCGGTCAGTCCTGGCTGACCCGCAGCACACGCTTGCCGCGGGTGTGGCCGCCCTCGAGCGCCGTGAGGGCCTGGGCCGTCTCCGCGAGGGGGTGGACGGCGTCGAGGTACACCTGGACGGCTCCCGAGTCGAGCAGCCGGGCGAGCGTGGCCAGCACATCGCCGTCGGGGATCACCGTGAAGGAGGTCGACCGCACGCCGGCGCCGACGGCGGCGCGTGCATAGTCCGGCCAGGAGCCGGTCGGCACGAGCACGTACAGCCCCCCGGGGCGCAGCACCCGCAGCGAACGGGTGCCGGTGTCGCCGCCTTTCGCGTTGCCGACGAGATCGATCACGACGTCCATCTCGCTGAGCACCTCCTCGAAGGGGGTGCTCGTGTAGTCGACCACGCTGGCCGCGCCCAACTCGCGCAGCCAGGCGGCGTTGCCGGCCGAGGAGGTCGCCGTCACGTGCGCGCCGAAGTACGACGCGAGCTGCACCGCGAAATGGCCCACACCGCCGGCGCCGGCGTGGATCAGCATCCGCTGCCCCTCATGAGCGTGCGCGGTCTCCACGACCAAGCCCCACGCGGTGAGGGCGGCGAGGGGAACGCCCGCGGCTTCCGCGTGGGACAGTGCTGCCGGCTTGCGCGCCACCGACCGAGAGGGCACGATGACGTATTCGGCGAAGCTGCCACCGGTCCGCGGGAACGGCACCATGCCGAACACCTCGGTGCCGGGGCGCAGCGGATGGGCCTCGTAGGGCGAGGAGACCACCACGCCGCTGAAGTCGAAGCCGAGTGCGACCGGGAACCCGGGGATCTGCGCCGCCACGCCCGCGCCGGCCCGGGTCTTGGCGTCGATGGGGTTGACGCCGGCGGCGACCACTCGGACCAGCAGCTCGCTGAGCACCGGCACGGGCACCGGCAGCTCGGCCAGCCGGGGCGACGCCCCGATGCCGTCGATCACGGCGGCCTGCATGGTCTCGGGCGGCGGCGGGATGTCTTCGCTCATGCTCAACGGACTGGCGGATCGCAGCGGCCGGAATCGCATCGGACGCTCCTTCCACGTGCGGTCGACGGCGGCAGCGCGTGCCTGAGAACAGCTTCAGTCAAGCGCGCCATTGTCTCGACGGTGTTACACCGTCGCTAAGACGTGGAGTCGGCCACCGTTTCGAACACGTCGTCCGCGTGCGGGACCGCGCCGGAGGCGAGCGCGTGGATGAGCGAGGTGAGCCGATCGATCGACGACAGCGGCCAGTCGCCGAGCGTCTCCAGCAGCGTCCGCTGATAGGGCTCGCGGGCCGCGGCCAGCCGCTCGCGGCCGTGCGGCGTGATCGAGATGAGGCGCACGCGCCCGTCATCGGCGTCCGGACGGCGCTCGATCATCCCGACCGACTCCAGCTCGGTGACCTGACGGCTGAGCAGCCCCTTGTCGGCGGTGAGGCGATCCGCCAGGGCGGAGAGCGTGACGGGGCCCAGCCGTGCGATCATGACCAGCGTCCGGAACGTGCCGGGCAGGATCCCGGGACTGACGACGGCCGCGGCCTGGGTGTAGATGCGCCGGAACTCGCCCATCAGCTCCGCGAAGGCCTCCTCGAGCTCGCGGACCGCCCGGTGGCGGGTGTCGTCGCCGGGTCGGTCCGCGCCGCCGGAGGTCATCGCTTCTCGTCGTCCCCGGGGATCCGGACGCTCCCGGTCGCGGTGAGGACCTCCATCGCCTCGGGCACCGAGACCGTCGCGAGGTCTGCTTCGCTGGCGGCGACGCGCTCGCTGGTGGTCATCCGGGTCAGCGGATTGTTCGGCAGGAACAGGACGGCGACCAGGCTCAGGACGGCGAAGGGAATTCCGATCAGGAACGCGTGCGAGATGCCGTCTGCGTAGACGTCCTCGAAGATGACCCGCAGCGCGTCCGGCATGGCCGAGACCGCGGGGAGCGAGCCGGACTGCAGAGTCGCCGCCCAGGTCTGAGCCTGGTCGCCCAGGGTGGCCAGCGCCGCCGCGATGTCGGAGGTGCGGTCGCCGAGCAGATTGGGCACCACGGCGGACACCACGGCGCCCATGAGGGCGGTGCCGATCGTGCCGCCGAGGCTGCGGAAGAACGTGACGCCCGAGCTCGCGACACCGATCTCGGTCGGCTTCGAGGTGTTCTGGACCACCAGCACGAGGTTCTGCATCGTCATGCCGACGCCGGCCCCCAGCAGGAACATGTACACCGAGACCACGGCGAAGTTCGTGTCGTAGTGGATGGTCGACAGCAGTGCCGAGCCGGCGATCAGCAGCAGAGAGCCGACGACGAGGAACGGCTTCCAGCGTCCCCACCGCGTGATCAGCGCGCCGATCACGACCGAGCTCAGCAGCAGGCCGCCGATCATCGGGATCGTCATGAGCCCGGCCTGGGTCGGCGTGGCCCCCCGCGCCAGCTGCATGTACTGGCTGAGGTACACGGCCGCGCCGAACATCGCGATGCCGGTGGAGATCGAGGCGACGACCGCGAGCGTGAAGGTGCGGTTGCGGAACATCGTCAACGGGATCAGGGGCTCCGCACAGCGCAGCTCCACGATCACGAACAGCACGGTCGCCACGATCGCGCCGCCCACCATCCAGACCGTGGTCGCGCTCCACCAGTCGAACTCGGAGCCGGCCATGGTGACCCAGATCAGCAGCAGCGAGACCGCGACGGCCAGCAGCACGATGCCGAGGTAGTCGATGCTCGTCTTCCGCTTCGGCCGTGTCGGCGGATTCAGCGTGCGCTGCACGATGATCAGGGCGGCGACCGCGAAGGGCAGCGCGACGAAGAAGTTCCAGCGCCAGCCCCAGGCGTCGGTGATGACCCCGCCCAGCAGCGGGCCGCCGACGGTGGCGACGGCCATGACCGCGCCGAACAGGCCCATGTACCGGCCTCGTTCGCGAGGGCTGATGATGTCGGCCATCAGCACCTGGCTGAGCGCGGCGAGACCGCCGGCGCCCAGGCCCTGCACGGCACGGCAGGCGATGAGCATCTCGGGCGTCTGCGAGAAGCCGGCGATGGCCGTCGCGACCACGAAGATGACGATGGCGAGCTGGAACAGGAGCTTGCGGTTGAACAGGTCGGCGAGCTTGCCCCAGACGGGCGTCGAGATCGCCGTGGTCAACAGCGTGGCCGTCACGACCCAGGTGTACGAGCTCTGCGAGCCCGAGAGGTCGTGCACGATGACCGGAAGCGAGGACGAGACGACCGTCGAGGCGAGCATCGAGACGAACATGCCGAGCAGGAGCCCGACGAGCGCCTCGAGCACGTGACGCGTGGTCTTCGCCGGCGCGACGGCCGTGGCGGAAGAGGAGGACATGGGGGCCTTTCGAAGTTGACGAGTGTCAAAGGTTGAACTAAGTCAACTATACGGCCGATGTTTGATGACTGTCAACCAATCTCGGCTCAGTCGGCGAGGGCGAGCGACCGGTAGTCGTCGGGACGCCCTGCGGGCGTCTGGTGCCGGGTGCGCCGGTGGAGCTCGTCGATCAGGCTCGTCGCAAGCGCCACGAGGCGCCCGATCTCGGCCTCGTCGCGATCGACCCATGCGCAGCGCGGCTCGTCGTCGACGGGCACGAAGCCGTCGTGCTGCTCCCATGCGACGAGCGTGCGCTCCGCGCCCAGCACGTACTGCTGCCACCACACCTGCCGCAGGTAGCCGCGGGGGATCGACCGCCACGCCTTGTTCGTCGTCTTGATCTCGGCCAGGGTCAGTCGGCCAGCGGCATCCGTCCCGATCCCGTCGGGGGTTGCCAGGTGGCGCCTCTCGGCGACGGCGTGGAACAGTGCGGTCGAGGGGTGGATGCCGTGCGTGGCCGCCACCCAGGCCGCGATCTCGGGCTCGCGCCGCCGCCCGTGGTCGGTGTAGGCGTTGCCCGAGAAGCGCGTGCCGCCCAGTTTGGCGTCCGCGGCGCGGCCGATCGCCCGTTCGCTGGTCAGCGTCGCGACGTCGGTCGCGGTGATCCCGCGCGAGCGGGCCCGCAGCCAGGCGACCCGGTCGCGCGAGTCCGCGACGATGCGGGCGGTCAGTTCCGGGCTCACCCTCCGACCCTACGCCCCACCCCCTCCGCGCGCCCTGCGACACCCCCGCCTCCGTCTCGGCGGCCGGGGGATTTGGGGCAGGGGCGCGGAGGGGATAGAGTGAGGGAAGCCAAAGACCGCCGGTCATCGGCGTGCGCGCGAGCGGACGCCGATCGAAGCTCTGCAGTGCAGGGACCCGCGCAGGTGACACGAACGATCCCCCGGGATTCCGGGCCGAAGCTCCGTGCGCTTGCGCCGGAGCTTTTCTCATTGCGGCGCACCGCGATCCCGGCCGGCGCGCCGCCACCGCGGTGCGCCTCGTACACACAAGGAGTGGCCATGGCGCAGAAGGACGCATCGGTCGCCGAGCTCACGAAGAACTTCGAGGACTCGACTGCCGTTCTGCTGACCGAGTACCGCGGGCTGACGGTCGCCGAGCTCAAAGAGCTCCGAGGCGCCATCCGTCAGGACGCGGAGTACGCCGTGGTGAAGAACACGCTGACCAAGATCGCCGCGAACAACGCGGGGATCACGGCGCTGGACGACGACCTGAAGGGTCCGTCGGCCATCGCATTCGTGCACGGAGACCCGGTCTCCGTCGCGAAGGGTCTGCGCGCCTTCGCCAAGGCACACCCTCTTCTCGTGATCAAGGGCGGCTACTTCGACGGTGCGGCCCTGAGCGCGGATGAGGTCAACAAGCTCGCCGACCTCGAAAGCCGTGAAGTCCTGCTGGCGAAGCTCGCCGGCGCCTTCAAGGCCTCGCTGTTCGGCGCTGCCTATCTGTTCAACGCCCCGCTGTCGAAGGCCGTCCGCACGGTCGACGCGCTGCGCGAGAAGCAGGAGACCGCGGCCTGAACCGGGCCCGGCTGACGAAAACCCCAATCAAGGAGAATCATCATGGCAAAGCTCAGCACCGAGGAGCTGCTCGACGCGTTCAAGGAGCTCACCCTGATCGAGCTCAGCGAGTTCGTCAAGGCGTTCGAGGAGACCTTCGAGGTCACCGCCGCCGCGCCCGTCGCGGTCGCCGCCGCCGGCGCCCCGGCCGGTGGCGCCCCCGCGGAAGAGGTCGAGGAGAAGGACTCCTTCGACGTCGTCCTCGAGGCCGCCGGCGACAAGAAGATCCAGGTCATCAAGGAGGTGCGCGCCCTCACCTCCCTCGGCCTCGGCGAGGCGAAGGCGCTCGTCGACGGTGCCCCGAGCACCGTCCTCGAGGGTGCCAACAAGGAGGCCGCCGACAAGGCGAAGGCGCAGCTCGAG
>JASGDW010000221.1:0-3881 GCA_047606965.1 Microbacterium sp. | reverse complement strand
GTCGCGGGCGCCGAGGGCGAGCAGGGCGCGCAGCGCGGCGCCGGCGCGGCGCCGCGCACGGTCCTCGAGGAGGCGGCCGAGCAGCAGCAGGACCGTCACGGCGGAGGCGACCTCGAGGTACACGGCCTCGCCCGGATCGCCGCCGAACCCGAGGCCGTGCACCATGCCGATGCGTCCGGCCCCGCCGAACACCAGCGCCCACACGCTCCACAGGTAGGCGGCCATCGTGCCGAGGCTCACGAGCGTGTCCATGGTCACGGCGCCGTGGCGCAGGTTCGTCAGCGTCGCACGGTGGAACGGCCAGCCGCCCCACAGCACGACCGGGGTGGCCAGCACGAGACTCGCCCACTGCCACCCGGGGAACTGCCAGGCCGGCACCATGGCCAGCACGACGACCGGAAGGGCGAGCGCGGCGCCGACGATCACCCGCACCGGCGAGGCGACGGGGGCGTGGTGGGCCTCCTCCGCCCGGTGGCCCTCCTGGGGGTCGTGGCCGGCGTGGGCCGCGGACGACGCGGCGCCGTGCTCCGGTCGCACGCGGGCGCGGTAGCCGGCGGCGTCCACCGCCTTCACGAGACGCTCGGGGTCGAGGCCTTCCGGGTAGGTCACGCGTGCCGACTCGGTCGCGAGGTTCACCGCGGCGGTGACGCCCTCGACCGCGCTCAGCCTCCGTTCCACCCGGGCGACGCAGCTGGCGCAGGTCATGCCCTCGATGTCGAGGACGGCGGTGCGGCTCGGTTCGCTCATGTCCCCATGATACCCCCCTAGGGTATGAGAGGGCCCGAGTCTCGCATAGGCTGAGCGGATGCCGCAGATCACCGAACGAGAGCTCGCCGCCACGATCGACCACGCGATCCTCAGACCCGAGCTGACCCGCGCCGAGGTGGACGCCGAGCTGGACGTGGCGCGGGAGTGGGGGGTTTTCAGCGTCTGCGTCCGCCCGTCCGACGTCGCGCACGCCGCGGCGCGCCTGGCCGGCTCGCCCGTCGCGGTCGGCACCGTCATCGGCTTCCCCCACGGCACGACCTCCACCGCCGCGAAGGTCGCCGAGGCCCGTCAGGCCATCGCCGACGGGGCGACCGAGCTGGACATGGTGATCGACATCGGCTGGCTGCGCAGCGGTCTCGACGAGCATGTGGTCGCCGACATCCGCGCCGTGGTGGATGCGGCCGCGGGGCTGGTCACCAAGGTGATCCTGGAGACGAGCCTGCTGGACGACGAGCAGATCGCCCGCGGCAGCCGGCTGACCGAGGCCGCGGGCGCGGACTTCGTGAAGACCTCCACCGGGTTCGCGGGCGGCGGGGCGACGGTCGCGGACGTCACCCTCATGCGCGCCTCGGTGGGCGATGCCGTGCAGGTCAAGGCCTCGGGCGGGGTGCGCGGCCTTGGGACCGCCCTCGAGATGCTCGACGCCGGCGCGACCCGTCTGGGCACGAGCGCGAGCGCGGTGATCCTCGGCGAGCTCCGGGCGGTGCTCGCGGGCGAGGCGCCCTCCGGCGCCGTCGACGCCGCGTCCTACTGACACCGCGCCCTACCGACACCGCGCCCGCCGCCCGTCGCGAGATTCGGAGATGTGGCGAGATTCGGAGCGGTTCCCGCCGGATCCTCCGAATCTCGCGACATCTCCGAATCCCATCACGCTCCGGGGTGCGGGACGCGGGCACCGCGGCGCGGGCGCCTCAGCCGAGCAGCGCACGCACGCGCACGACGTCGTCGGTCATCTGCGCGATGAGCCCCTCGAGCGAGGAGAACGAGGCCATGCCGCGCACACGGGAGGCGAACTCGACCTCGACGTGGTGGCCGTACAGGTCGAGGTCCGTCTCGTCGAGCACATAGGCCTCGACCTGCCGGACCAACACATCGTCGAACGTCGGGTTGGTCCCGACGCTGATCGCCGCCGGGTACCGGATGCCGGGACGCAGCCCCTCGTCCTCGTCGACCAGCCAGCCGGCGTAGACGCCGTCGGCGGGCAGGAAGCCCTCCAGCGCGGGCGAGAGGTTCGCGGTCGGGAAGCCGAGGTCGCGACCCCGCTTGAGCCCGTGCACGACCTCGCCCCACACCGACGGCGCGTGGCCGAGCAGGCGCGCGGCGCGCTCGACCTCGCCGTCCGCGAGGAGCTCGCGCACCCACGTGGACGACACCCGGCGCCCCTCGCCGACCGCGCGCACGTCGTCGACGACGTCGACGCGGAACCCGAACTCGCTCCCGAGCCGACGCAGCGTCTCCGGCGTGCCGGCGCCGCCGGCGCCGAAGCGGAAGTCGCCGCCGACGAGGACCATGCGGGTGTCGAGCGGACGCAGCACGCGCTCGACGAACTCCCGCGGCGTGAGCGCGGCCAGCGCGTGGTCGAAGGCGAGGACCAGGACCGCGTCCGCCCCGGTCTCGGCCAGCAGCCGCACCTTCTGCGTGACGCCGACGAGGCTCTCCGGGCAGCGGTCCGGCCACAGCAGCGCCAGCGGGTTGCGGTCGAAGGTGACGGCCACGACCTGGGCGTCGAGCGAGGCGGCATCCACCTGCGCCCGCTCGATCACCGCGCGATGCCCGGCGTGCACGCCGTCGAACTTGCCGATCGCGACGACGGCGGGCCCGAAGCCCGCGGGCACCTCCTCGGGGCCGCGGAAGACGGTCACCATGACGACCGCGAGACGACGGCCTCGGACCCCGCCGGGCGGGCGGTGCGGTGGTTCCACAGCCAGATGAGACCCATGACCGGAAGCACGAGCGGCACGAAGACATAGCCGTCGCCGTAGAGCGACCAGACCGTCGGATGCTGGAAGAGCCCGGGCAGCGCGATGCTGAGGGTGCCGACCGTGAGCACGCCCGCCAGCTCGAACACGATCGCCGCCCACGCCACGACGTACCAGCCCGGCCGGTCGGCGAGCACGAGCGCGAGGGTCGCCACGATGTAGACCACGGCGGAGGCCGCGGAGAGCGCGTAGGCCAGCGGGGCGGCGTCGAACTCGCCGACGATCTGCACGAAGGAGCGTCCGGTCGCGGCGAGGGCCATGATCGCGTACACCACGACGAGGACGCGGCCGATGCCGGTCATGCGGCGGGGAGCGGGGATGGACATGACCTCCCCATCCTAGTCAGCGCCGATGCACCGCTCAGGCGTACTGCACGGTCCAGATGATCTCCATGCGCCATACCATGACCGCCACGGGGAGGGCCGCCGCGCCCATCACGACGGTGCTCCACCGGCTGCGTTCGACCAGCGCCCAGGCGACCCCGGCCGGGGGCAGCAGCACGGCGGAGACGAGGTACACCCAGTACTCGAGCGGGTTGCCCAGCGGCGCGTTCCCGGCGAACGGGGCCGCGATCGCGACGACGACCTGCGCGATCAGCAGCAGCTCGATCAGGGCCAGCGCACCGACCGAGAGGTCGCTGGGACGGCGACCGGCCAGGCCCAGCACGACGCAGAGCAGGCCAGCCACGGCGGCGACGCCGACCTGTGTCAGGGTGAACCACAGGATCATCGCGGCTCCTCGGGCAGGTTCATGACGCTGCGGACGTCGTCGCCGCGGCGCTCGACGACGCCGACCAGCAGCCCCGCCGGATCGATCGCGGCGGCGGGAGAGCCCGGCAGCCGGGCCGCGAGCCCCGCCAGCCGCCGGCCGTGGCGCAGGTCGAGCGCCTGCGAGGCGTCGACGGCGAACACCGGGAGGACGGCGGACGCGGCTTCCGCGGGATCGGCGAGCCGTGTGACGGCGAGCTCGTCGAGGGACGCCGCCTGGGCGACGTCGAAGCGGCCGATGCGCGTGCGGCGCAGGCGGGTGAGGTGTCCGCCGACGCCGAGCCCGGCGCCGAGGTCGCGGGCGAGGGCGCGGATGTAGGTGCCGCTGGAGCAGTCGACGACGACGTCCAGGTCGATGGCGTGCTCC
>JASGDW010000220.1:0-20098 GCA_047606965.1 Microbacterium sp. | reverse complement strand
CTCCCGGGGCCAGGGTCGTGGCGTCGCACTCGATGTCGGACAGGGTGCCCGTGCCCGAGAACGCCGTCTCATCGATCGCGATGTCGTCGACGGTCACGTTGCCCGAGTTGGTCACCGTGAAGGTGTAGACGACCGAGTCGCCGACCTCGTCCACCGTCGCGACGCTGGCGGTCTTGACCAGCACCAGACCGGCGGTCTGGTCGGCCGTGATCTCCACGTCGGACTCGTTCGAGGTCACCGTCTCCTCGCTCGGGTCGGTGCCGGTCGCGACCGCCGTGTTGGTGATCTCACCCGCGTCGATGTCGTCCTGCGTCACCGTGTACGTCGCCGTGCACTCGGTCGACTCGTTCACGGCGAGACTCGTGGCGTCGCACTCGATGTCGGACAGGGTCCCAGAGCCCGAGAACGCGGTCTCGCTGATCGCGATGTCGTCGACGGTCACGTTGCCCGTGTTGGTCACCGTGAAGGTGTAGGTGACCGTGTCACCGGCCGCGTCCACCGCGGCGACGTCCGCCGACTTCACGAGCGACAGCGAGGGCTCCTGGTCCGCCGTCACGACCGCGTCGTCCTCGTTCGAGGTGACCGTCTCGTCGCTCGGGTCGGTGCCGGTCGCGACCGCCGTGTTCGTGATCTCACCGGCCTCGATGTCGGCCTGGGTCACGGTGTAGGTGGCGGTGCAGTCCGTGGACTCGCCCGAGGCCAGGCTCGTGGCGTCGCACTCGATGTCGGACAGCGTGCCCGAACCGCTGAACGCGGTCTCGCTGATCGCGATGTCGTCGATGGTCACGTTGCCGGAGTTGGTCACCGTGAAGGTGTACGTGATCGTGTCGCCGGCCTCGTCGACGGTCTCCACATCGGCGGTCTTCACGAGCGTCAGCGCCGCGGACTCCGTCGCGGTGACGACCGCGTCGTCCTCGTTCGAGGTGACGGTCTCCTCGCTCGGGTCGGTTCCCGTCGCGACCGCCGTGTTCGTGATCTCACCGGCCACGATGTCGTCCTGCGTCACCGTGTAGGTGGCCGTACAGTCGGTCGACTCGCCCGAGGCCAGGCTCGTGGCGTCGCACTCGATGTCGGACAGCGTCCCGGAGCCCGAGAACGCGGTCTCGCTGATCGCGATGTCGTCGACGGTCACATTGCCGGTGTTGGTCACCGTGAAGGTGTAGGTGATGGTGTCTCCGACGGCGTCCACCGTCTCGACGTCGGCCGACTTCACGAGCGTCAGCGCGGCCGACTGCTCGGCCGTCACGACCGCGTCGTCCTCGTTCGAGGTCACCGTGGTCTCGTTCGGGTCGATTCCCGTCGCGACCGCCGTGTTCGTGATCTCACCCGCATCGATATCGGCCTGCGTCACCGCGTAGGTCGCGGTACAGTCCGTCGACTCGCCCGAGGCGAGTGACGTGGCGTCGCACTCGATGTCGGACAGCGTGCCCGAACCGCTGAACGCCGTCTCGTCGATCGCGATGTCGTCGACGGTCACATTGCCGGTGTTGGTCACCGTGAAGGTGTAGGTCACCGTGTCTCCGACGGCGTCCACCGTCTCCACGTCCGCCGACTTCACGAGCGACAGCGAGGCCTCGGAGGCGGCGGTGTTGGTGAACACACAGGTCACGGCGAGGCCGCCGCTCGTGCTCTCGGGGTAGGTGTAGTCGAAGCTCGTGCCGGTACCGCTGCTGACGTTGTCGCCGTCAGCGTCCGCGCACTCCCAGGTGGTCGTGTAGTCGGCCAGATCGGCCCCGCCGGATGCGGTCTCGGCGATGGTGTAGGTCGAGTCGCTGAGCGCCACGACCGGGCCGGCGACCTCGTCGGTGTCCGTCTGCTCGCCGGTGTCGGTGCCCGTCGTCGTGCCGGAGGCCAGGGTCGAGTCGTCGCTGGTGATGGAGACGGTGAACTGGTCCGTGTCGTTCAACCGGCTGTCGACGTCCTTGACCACCGTCAGCGTGTTGGGGTTGGCGCAGCCGGCGGCATCGTTGACGTTGTTGGTGAAGGAGTTGTTGGTGATGGACACCGCGCTCTCCAGATCCCCGGTGGAGGGGTCGTACTTGAGCACCGTGGACGCGCTGCTGTACGTCGCCGTGACGTAGAGATAGCCGTCCGCTCCGAACGCGATGCCGTTGCTGTCCGTCGACGAGGAGCCGCCCAGCTGGGCCACCAGCGTGGTCATCGTCAAGGTCGAGGCCGAGGCGGTGCTGGGCACGTCGGTCACCACGCCGAGCGTGGAGGACAGCACGATGTACATGTTGCCCTCGGAGTCGAAGGCGAGGTCGCCGGGCGAGGTGGAACTGCTGATCCGGCCCACCAGGCCGATGGCCGTGTTCGTCGTGGTGTTGAAGGCGTAGACGTCCTGCGTGCTCGACGTGCCGACCGTGTAGTAGTAGTACCCGTTCGCCGGGTTGATCGCGCCACGCAGGATCGCCGCGGTGCTCGCCGTGTAGGTCGGGTCGGGCAGGGTGTAGGAGGTCGTGGTCTCCGTCGCGATGTCGTAGACGGACAGGCTGAGCGAGCCGGAGACCGTCGCGCTGCCGTTGACGGCGTATGCCGTCGTGCCGTCCGAGGAAAGGCCCAGGGCGTTGATGGTGTAGCTGGTGTTGGCGCGGCCGATCGTGCCGATCAGCGACACCGACCCCGCCGCGCCCTCCAACGAGCCGAACTGCCCCACCGAGTTGAGCACGTAGATCGTGTCGCCGTCCGCGCCGTCGCCGCAGACGAGCGTGTCGGCCGCGGACGCCGGCGTGGCGGCCACGACGCCGGCGACGCTCAGCAGTGCGCCGAACAGCGCGCCGACGGTGACGGCGGACAGCGCCCTGCGGAGCCGGGCCGCGAACGACCTCCGCGCGGGCGGGACGGACAGTTGTGTGTTGCGCATGGAAGCGACACCTTCCCCAGGGTTTTCGGCTGTGTTACGGGCACAGCCGGGAGTGCAGGACACGCGAACGGCGAACGTCGACGCTCGCCATTTGTAACAGCGGCCCGGCACGGGCTTAGGGTTCGCCCAGAGTTTTCACCCCCCGCTTCACCCCGTGGTCACGAGACCGCGAGGGCAGGGGAAAACCCGGTCCCCGGGAGCTCCGGGGACCGGGCGGCGTCGCGCGCGAGGCCGTACCCACCCATGGTGGCCTCGAGCGCGGCGGTTCTCAGGCCGGGCGCAGCTGCGCCTGCGCCATCCGCACGATGTGCGGCGAGGTGCGCGGGCCGAGCCACACCGTGCAGTGCACGGCCGCATCGCACGCCCACTCGGCGCACCACGCGTAGACGCCGACGGCGAGTCGTTCGCCCCGGCCGCGGACGGCGCAGGGCGACGGGTCGCAGGGCTGACGGTCGCGGATGAGCCAGGTCACCGCGACGTGCTCGGGCACGCGCACCCGATGACGCTGGATCGTCGCGAACGACTCGATCAGCATCGTCACATGCGTGCTCTCCGGCACCCGCTCGGCGATCGCCGCCATCGCCGGCACGTCGTTCGCATCGCCGGCGAGGAGCACCGCGCCCGTCAGCGCATCCCAGTCGGGTTCGATGAAGGAGTCTCCCGCCACATCCATGGGCAAGATATTAGGTTAGCCTTACCTGTAATTGCAAGGGAGTGTCGTCACAGCTCCACGTCGACGAGCACGGGCTCCGGCTGCAGCAGCAGCCCGAACTCCTGCTGCACCCGCTGCTGGATGAACCGCGCGAGCTCGGCGAGCTCGGCCGCCGTCCCCCCGCCGCGGTTGGTCAGCGCCAGGGCGTGCTTGCGGGAGACCGCGGCGCGTGAGCGGGGCAGCGAGAAGCCCTTGCGCACCCCCGCGTGCTCGATGAGCCACGCCGCGCTGAGCTTGACGTCGGCCACGCGTGCCACCGGCGGCGGGACGTAGCCGTCGAACCTGTCCAGCGGGATCACGACCACCGGGTCGATCTCCGGCTCCATCGGCCAGCGCGGGCACTCGTCGGGCAGCGTGCGGGCGAACTG
This sequence comes from Microbacterium sp., assembly GCA_047606965.1. Taxonomy (GTDB): domain Bacteria; phylum Actinomycetota; class Actinomycetes; order Actinomycetales; family Microbacteriaceae; genus Microbacterium. The sequence continues at coordinate 16,155 of JASGDW010000220.1, read as the reverse complement.
CCCGGAGACGATCGGGTTCTGGAAGAAGGAGCCCGCGGACCAGGTGTCCGCATCGTCGGGGTCGATCAGCATCCCCTTCGCGCGGCGGGTGGCGAGCACGTGGTCGCGGATCCAGGCTAGGGTGACCGCGGCCGTGCGCTCCAGGCCCAGCGCCGCGCGCAGCTGCGCGCCGCCGACGGGGGCCGCGGCATCCCCCACCTCGGTCAGCTCGAGCGTGATCGACAGGATGACGGCGCGGCGCGGCGGGACGGAGCCGTGATGGTGCTTGAGCACGGAGGTGCGGAAGCCGAGGCCCAGCTCGGCGGCGGGCACGACCACGACCTCGTCGCCGTGCTCGTCGATGAGCTCCGCCTCGACGAGCGTCTGCGCGACCTCCTGCCCGTACGCGCCGATGTTCTGCACCGGCGCGGCGCCGACCGTGCCGGGGATGCCGCTCATCGCCTCGATGCCGGCCAGCCCCTCGGCGACCGAGTACGCGACGAGGTCGTCCCAGCCGTGACCGGCCTCGACCCGCAGCCGCGCCGTGCCCGGTCTGGAGCCGGGAAGCCGCTCGATCCCCCGGGTGAGCACGCGGATCACGGTCCCGCAGAACGGCTCGTCGCCGACGAACAGGTTCGATCCGCCGCCCAGGACGAACCAGGGCTCGCCGGCCGCCCAGATGCCCGCAAGCGCATCGAGCAGCTCGTCGCGGGTGGCCGCGTCGACCATGCGCTCGGGCGCGGCGCCGGTGCGCAGGGTCGTGAGCTCCGCCAGCGGGATGGGCGTGATCTCGGGCATCAGCCGAGCCGGGCGCGCACCTGCGCCTTGCCGAGCACCGTGGTTCCCGCGGCGGAGACCGTCAGGTCGATGCGCACGCTCTCCTCGTCCACCGCGCCGATCCTCGCCGTCACCGTGACATCGGCGCCGGCCTCGGCCTCGACGACGACGGGGCGGGTGAAGCGGACGCCGTACTCGAGGATGCGGCCGGCGTCGCCCAGCCACGGCACGATGGTCTCCACGGCCAGGCCCATCGTCAGCATCCCGTGCGCCAGCACGCCGGGAAGCCCCACGCGGGCGGCGACGTCGTCGCGGTAGTGGATCGGGTTGAGGTCGCCCGACGCGCCGGCGTAGCGGACCAGCGATTCGCGGGTCAGGTGCACCTCGCGCTGGGCGACGACCTCGCCGACCTCGAAGCCGACCGCATCCATAGCGCTCATCGATCGCTCCCCTCGCGACCATGTCCCACTTCGGCGCGGTTTGCGGTGTCTATACCGCGCCGAAGTGGGACATTAACCGCGCCGAAGTGGGACATGGTCATTCCCCGCCCCCGACCAGCAGCACGGAGGTCGCCGTGACGACGTGGGCGCCTTCGGCATCCGTGATCTCGGTGTCGCTGGTGACCATCGCGCCCGTGCCGACCGCGCGCACCGCGGTCACGACGATGCGGCCGGTCAGCTCGTCGCCGGCGACGATCGGCCGGCTGTAGCGGAAGCGCTGCTCGGCGTGGATCGTCCGCTCCAGCACGATGCCGGAGTCGGGCTCGGCGAGCAGCTGCTGCAGCGCCTGGTCCTGGACGACCATCGCGAAGGTGGGCGGCGCCACGACGTCGGCGTAGCCGAGCGCACCGGCGACGGCGGGGTCGTCGTGCTGCGGGTCGGTCGCGAACACGGCGCGCGCGAACTCGCGCACCTTCTCACGACCGACGAGGTAGGGGGGCGTCGGCGGGAGGTCGCGGCCGACCAGCTCGGGGTTCACGGGCACCGGGTCATCCTATCGAGCGATTCCCGCGGCCCCCCGAGCGCGGACGGCCTTGCGCGCCATCTGCGCACCGATGAACACGAGGTAGGCGGCGAAGAGGACGTTGCCCGCCAGCGGGTCGACGAGGGTGGCGAGCCAGGCGCCCAGAGCGGTCGTGCAGCACGCCGCGACGCCGACGACGACGGCCCCGACGAGGTCGACGTTGCGGCGTCGCAGGTTGCCGGCGGTGCCGGAGATCGCGGTCGGGATCATCATGAGCAGCGACGTCCCCTTCGCGAGCAGATCGCTCGTGCCGAACAGCAGCATCAGGACGGGCACGACGACGATGCCGCCGCCGACGCCGATGAGACCGGAGACGACGCCGGTGACGACACCGGTGACCACCAGCGCGGCGCCGCGGAGCCAGGTCAGCTCGAACGGCTCACCCCGGGAGGGGATCACGACGAACAGCATCACGATGACGACGGCCAGGAACGCCACGAAGCCCCAGCGGAGCGCGTTCTGGGAGATGCGCGGCAGCAGCCAGGTGCCGATCTGCGCGCCGACGACGGCGCCGGCAGCGAGGATCAGCGCGGGGATCCAGGCGACGCTGTCGTGCACGGCGTAGGAGACGACCCCCACGGCCGCGGTGGGCACGATCGCGGCGAGCGAGGTGCCCGCGGCGAGGCGCTGGTCGAAGCCGAGCAGCAGCACCAGCAACGGCACGATCACGGTGCCGCCGCCGACCCCGAACAGGCCGGAGAGGAGACCGGCGAGCAGGCCGATCCCGGCGCAGGCGAACAGGAAGCGGGGGCTGCGGGTCGCGCGCACGATCTGGGAGCTCATCGTTCCGACCTTACTCGCGGGCCGGGTCGACCGGCACGAACGAGGCCAGCCTCCCGCGCCCCCACAGGGCGGACGCCGCGAGCGACCCCGCGACCGCGAGGAAGATCGGCACCAGCAGGGTGAGTCCGGCACCGGTCAGCTCGATCACGAGCACGATCGCGGTGAACGGCGCCCGCATGCTGGCGGCGAGGAACGCGGCCGCCGCGACGATCGCGAGGCTCGTCCCGTCGGCGCCGGGCCAGACGAGCGCCCAGAGCCCGGCGGCCGCCGCCCCCAGCGCGGCGCCGATCGCGAGGGAGGGCTGCAGCGTGCCGCCGATGGCGCCGGCCCCGAGCGAGGCGGCGGTGGCGACGTACTTCAGCGCGGCGAGCAGGAGCAGCATCCCGGCCGGCGCGCTCAGCTCGAACCCGGCCGTGGCCAGCGCCCGGCCGTTGCCGAGGACGAGCGGGAAGAACACGCCCACCAGGCCCACGGCGGCGAACACGACCGGGAGCACGACCAGCAGCCTCCAGCCGGTCGGCCGCAGCGGCGCGAGGCGCCGGGTGACCGCCAGGAAGCTCGCGGCGCCCGCGCCCATCAGCGGGCCGATGAGGACGGCGGCCACCAGCAGCGAGGCGTTGACCCCGGCGTCGCCGAGGGTCACCTCGTAGAGCGAGTGGTCGCCCACGAGCGGGCGGGCGACGAGGGTCGCGATCGCGCTGACCGCGAGGGCGGTGACCGCCGCGCCGACGGAGAACTCGCCGAGCAGGATCTCGACGGCGAACAGGGCACCGCCCAGCGGCACGTTGTAGACGGCGGCCAGGCCCGACCCGGCGGCCGCGGCGACGAGGATGCGGCGCCAGCGCGGCGTCAGGCCGAACCACCCGACAACCTGCGAGGAGGCCATCGCCGACAGCTCGCGCGGGGCGACCTCCTTGCCGATCGACGCGCCGAGGCCGACCGAGACGACCTGCAGCACGGTGTCGACCAGCGTCTCCGGCGCCGGCATCCGACGCCCGGCGACGCCCTGCTCGACGCTGGCGAGCGGCCGGCCGAACCGCCGGAGGAGGTACCAGCCGACCGCGGCGATCACACCCGCCGCGGTGACCGACACCAGCGGCAGCCACCTCTGGGCGGGCGCCGCGAGGCCGTCGAGGAAGTCGCCCTCCCCCTCGCCCCAGATCAGGTGCTCGACGGAGTGCACGATCCAGACCAGCAGCAGGACCGCAAGGCCCGTCGCGACGCCGGTGACGAGGGTGGCCAGGCCGATCCGCAGCAGGTGGCCGAGGGCCGCACGGCCACCGGAGGGGGCGGTGCGGCCGGTCGTCACCCTCCCACGTTACTGGGCCGACCAGCCCCCGTCGGACGCGAGGATCGCCCCGTTGACGTTCACGCCGTCGTCGGAGAGGAGGAACGTGATGGACGCGGCCAGCTGCTCGGCGGTCGCGACCGTGGGGATCTGCGCCTGGAACGGCGCCAGCCGCGCCTGTCCCGCCTCGGAGACGTGCGGGGGGAACGGGATGCCCGTGGCGACGCCGCCGGGTGCGACCGCGTTGACGCGGATCCCCGCGGGCCCGTACATGAACGCCGCGCTGCGGGTCATGCCGATCACGGCATGTTTGGAGGCCGTGTAGGCGTTGCCGGACGCGTTGCCGCGCAGGCCGGCCTCGCTCGCGACGTTCACGACGGCGCCGCGACCGGCGGCGACCATCGCCGGCAGCACCGCGCGGCTGAGCTTGAAGGGCCCCGTGAGGTTGACGGCGATGACCCTGTCCCATATGGCGTCGCTGGTCTCGGCCAGCGGGGAGAAGTCGTCGTTGATGCCGGCCACGTTGGCCAGGCCGTCGATCCGCTCGCCCGCCGCCGCCACGATCTCGTCGACCGCCTCCTGGGTCGTGATGTCGCCGGTCACGGCGATCACGTCGGCATCCGGCAGGGACGCCGCGAACTCCTCGAGCTTCGTCGCCGACACGTCGGCGGCGACGACCCGCCCGCCCTCGCGCGCGATGCGGGACGCGGTCGCACGCCCGATGCCGGACGCCGCGCCCGTGACGATCACGGTCTTCCCCGCGAAGCGGCCCGGGGTGATCTTCTCGGTCCAGGCGCCGGACGCGGTCTCCTCCGGGATGATCCCGCCGTTCGCGCTGCGCACCAGGTCGTCGACCACCGACTGCGGCAGCTGACCCTGGCTCAGCGTCACGAGCTGCTGCAACGGCAACGCCTTGACCGGCCCCAGCGTCTCCTCGCTCGCACCGGAGGAGGCCAGCAGGCCCCGCACGAGCTCACCGCCCACCGGGTGCTCGAGCCAGTCGCCGATCGAGCTGCTCGCGGTGAGGACCGTGTTCTCCGACATCGTCGCTCCTTGTTGTCGTCGCCAGACGGGGGTAGCTTATTCCCGTCCGGGAAATTCTAGTCCGGTTCCGGTCCGGCGGGCAACGGATCGGGGAGGCCGCGGGGAGGATGGACTCCGAGATGACCGCAACGGCAGAGCGCGCCGCCCACCGTCGCGGACGCGGCGAACGGGCCGGCCTCGACCGCACCGCGATCATCGCCGCGGCCCGCGAGATGGATCCGGCGACGCTGACGATGCAGTCCCTCGCCGACGCCCTCGGCGTGGACCGCAAGGCGCTGCACCACCACGTCACAGGGCGCGAGGGCCTGCTGGAGCTGCTGGCCACCGATGCCTTCGCGCGCGAGTTCGCCCGCATCCGCATCGACCCGGACGCCGACTGGCGGCAGGCCTGCCGCGTCTACGCCGCCGGGACGCGGCGGGCGCTCGTGGCCTCGGGCTCGCTCGCGCTGCAGTTCCGTGCCGCGTCCGACGTCGCCGTGGCGGCCATCCGGCCCGCCGAGGCCGTGATCGAGCGGATGGTCGAGGCCGGCTTCGGCGAGGTCTTCGCCGGCCGGGCGCTGCTCATGCTGACCACGCTCGCCGGCGGCTTCGCCCGGGACGAGATCATGAGCGCCCGCGGCGGCGGCCACCCGCAGGTCGCGGAGTTCCGCGAGCTCATGTCCGCGCAGCATCCCGCCGGGCTCGACACGCTGCGCCGGCTGGACGCGAGCGGCTTCGAGGCCTTCAGCGACGAGCAGTTCGCGTTCGACGTGGACGTGGCGATCGCCGGGATCGCGGTCAGCGCAGGGTGCGGCGGGAGCTGATCTGTCCGGTGTCGAAGCCGAGCAGGTGCAGCCCGCCGTGGAACCGCGCGTGCTCGATCTTGATGCAGCGGTCCATGACGACCGTCAGCCCCTTCTGTTCGCCGTAGCGGGCCGCGTCCTCGTTCCAGATGCCGAGCTGCACCCAGACGGTCGGCGCGCCGACGGCGACGACCTCGTCGATGACGGCGGGGATGTCGCCGGGCTTGCGGAACACGTCGACGATGTCGGGGACCTCGGGCAGGGAGGCCAGGTCGGGGTACGCCTTCTGCCCCAGGATCTCGGTCGCGTTCGGGTTCACGAAGTACACCCGGAAGTCGCTGGACTGCTGCAGGTAGGTGCCCACGAAGTAGCTGGAACGCGCCGGGTTGGGCGATGCCCCGACGATGGCGACGCTCCTCGCGCCGCGCAGGATCTTCAGGCGCTCTTTGGCGCTCGGTCCCTCCCAGGCGCGCTGCGAGCGCAGCAGCCTCGCCAGCGGCGAGGACGCCGGCAGCGCACAGGTCAGCCCGTTCGCCAGTCGCGTCGAGACGGTCTCTTCGATGGTCGCGTCGCTCATGGTCATGCCTCCTGGGCGCGCTCGAGCGCCTGGTCGAGGTCGTAGAGGATGTCCTCGACATCCTCGAGGCCCACGCTGATGCGCACCAGGCCGGGAAGCACGCCGGCGTCGATCAGCTGCTGCTCGCTCAGCTGGGCGTGGGTCGTGGAGGCCGGGTGGATGACGAGGGTCTTCGCGTCGCCGATGTTCGCGAGGTGGCTGGCGAGGTCGACCGACTCGATGAAGGTGCGGCCGGCCGCACGGCCGCCCTTCACCCCGAAGCTGAAGACGGCGCCGGGGCCCTCCGGCAGATAGGTGGCCGCCCGGTCGTGGTGCGGATGCTGGGGCAGACCCGCCCAGTTGACGAACTCGACACGGGGGTCGGCGTCCAGCCACTCGGCGACGATCCGCGTGTTCTCCACATGCGCCTTCATGCGGTAGGGCAGCGTCTCGACGCCGAGCGCCAGCAGGAAGGCGGAGTGCGGGGCCAGCGACGGCCCGATGTCACGCAGCTGCTCCGCCCGCAGCCGGGTGAGGAACGCGTACTCGCCGAAGTTCCCCGACCATTCGAGGCCGCCGTAGCTCGGCACCGGCCCGGAGAACAGGGGGAAGCGCTCGGAGTGCCAGTCGAAGCGTCCCGACTCGACGACGACGCCACCGAGGGTCGTGCCGTGACCGCCCAGGAACTTGGTCGCCGAGTGGACGACGATGTCGGCGCCCCACTCGATCGGGCGGCACAGGTACGGGGTCGCGACGGTCGAGTCGATGACCAGCGGCACCCCCGCGGAGCGGGCGACGTCGGCGAGACCCTCGATGTCGGCGATCTCACCGGAGGGGTTCGCGATCGTCTCGGCGAAGATCGCCTTGGTCTGCGGCGTCACGGCGGCCGCGTAGTCGGCCGGATCGGCGGAGGCGACGAACGTCGTCTGGACGCCGAAGCGGCGCAGCGTCACGTCGAGCTGGGTGATCGAGCCGCCGTAGAGGTTGGCGCTGGCGACGATGTGGTCGCCTGCGCCCGCCAACGAGGCGAAGGTGATGAACTGCGCCGACAGCCCGCTGGAGGTCGCCACGGCGCCGAGCCCCTGCTCGAGCGAGGCGACGCGCTCCTCGAACGACGCGGTGGTCGGGTTCGCGAGCCGGCTGTAGATGTTGCCGTATTTCTGCAGCGCGAAGCGCGCGGCGGCGTCGTCGGTGTCGTCGAACACGAACGACGCGGACTGGTAGATCGGGAGCGCACGGGCGCCGCTGACCGCATCCGGGATGTTGCCGGCGTGGATCGCGCGCGTGCGGAAGCCGTATTCACGGTCAGCCATGGAGGGTGTGCCTTACAGTTCGGGAGGTGGTGGCCTGAAGAGCCTACATTCCGCCGTTCCGGGTCGCTCGCCGTGTGTCCTTTTCCGGCATTGAACTTCCGGCTCACACGGCTCGGGGGGACAGGTCGGGCGGCGTCGACCTGCCGAACTCGTGGCGCAGCGCGCTGCGCGCCGACCACCAGCCCGCCAGGCCGTGCACGCCCGGGCCGGGCGAGGTGGACGCCGAGCACAGGTACAGTCCCGGCACCGGGGTGCGCCACGGGTCGGGGCGCAGCACCGGGCGCCGCAGCAGCTGCGCCATCGTCGGCGCCCCCGCGGAGATGTCGCCCCCGGGGTAGTTCGGATCGTGCCGGGCGATCTCGACCGCGGTGCGGGAGTGCAGCGCGAGCACCGTGTCGCGGAAGCCCGGCGCGAACCGCTCGATCTGCCGGATGACGACCTCCCGCACGTCCACGTCGCTGTCGGCGGGCACGTGCGTGTACGCCCAGAGCACGTGACGGCCCTCCGGCGCCCGGCCCGGGTCGAACAGCGACGGCTGAGACACCAGCACGTAGGGCCGACCCGGATGCCGGCCCCGCCCGACCTCGTTCTCGGCGGCCGCGATCTCGGCGCGGGTTCCTCCGAGGTGGACCGTGCCAGCGGCGCGCACCTCCGGGTTCTGCCACGGCACGGGAGCCGACAGCGCGAAGTCGACCTTGGCGACGCCGTTGCCGTATCGGAACCGACCGAGCGCCGCCCGGTAGGACGGCGGCAGCTCGTCCCCGGCGAGCCGGATCAAGGCGTCGGGGGTCGTGTCCAGCAGGCGGACGCGCGCCCGCGGCAGTTCACGCAGCGACGCGACCTCCGCGTCGGCGACGATCTCCCCGCCGTGGGCGCGCAGGTCGGCCGCCATGGCATCGGCGATGGCCTGGCTGCCGCCTCGGGGGATCGGCCAGCCACGGGCGTGGCCGTAGGCCGCGAGCACGAGGCCGGCGCCGGCGGCGCCGAGACTCGGCTGGGCGAGGATGCTGTGCGCGGCGACGCCCGTGACGAGGGCGGGCGCGGCCGGCTCCCGGAATCGGAGGTTCCACAGCGGCGAACCCTGCTCGAGCGTGCGCAGCCCGAGCAGGCCTGCGACGACCGGGTCGCGCGGCAGACGCAGCAGCGAGCCGCCGGTGAGCTCGGCGACCGCGGCGGCCCGCCGGGCGAGGGGCCGCATGAGCCGTGCATAGGCGGCGCCGTCGCGGCCGAGTCCCTCCCGCGTGCGGTCCATGTCGCGGTGGGCGATCGCAGCGCGCCCGCCGTCGAGCGGATGCGCGAACGAGACCTCGGGCACCGCGAACTCGACCCGCTGCGTGAGACCGAACTCGCGGAAGAACCGCGACTCGAACGCCAGCGGGTGCACCGCCGAGCACACGTCGTGCCGATAGCCCGGCAGGGTCAGCTCGGCCGTGGCCGCTCCCCCGCCCGGCTGCGGGGCACGCTCGTACACCCGCACCGACAGGCCCGCGCGCGCGAGCGTGACCGCGGCGGCGAGGCCGTTGGGACCCGCGCCGACGACGACCGCGTCGAGATCGCCGGTCACGGCACCCCGCCCTCCGCGAGGGAGGTGTCGGGAGCGCACGCCGCCCGCCGGGCGTTCCGCGCCATGATCGGGTTCCTCTCCTCGCGTGCATCCACGCTAGCCGCTGGTCTAGACGGGCGACTTCCGGGTGCCGGGGCGCCCCGTCTCCCGGCGAGGGGCGCTCCCTTCCGAATATTCACGCTCTGAACCGCTGGGCGACTCAGAGCGTGAGCGTCCGGCGGGTCGCACGGGCGGCCGGGAGGGACGATCCGGGCGGGCGCGCGACCCGCGCACGACGGTCGGAGGCGGGGGCGCTCAGCCCGCGTGCACGGGGTGGGTGCGTTCGAGCGCCGCGCCTTCGACGTCCACGTCGGGCAGGATCCGGTCCAGCCACCGCGGCAGCCACCACGCGGCGTTCCCGAACAGGTGCAGCAGCGCGGGAGTGAGCACCATCCGCACCACGAAGGCGTCGAAGAGCACGCCGATCGCCATGCCGAAGCCGAGCGGGCGGATCATCGACAGCTCCGAGAACACGAAGCCGCCGAACACCGAGACCATGATGATGGCCGCGGCGGTGACGACGGCCCGGCCGCCTCGCAGGCCCGCGACCACCGCCGACCGCGCCGCCATCCCGTGCGCGTAGGCCTCGCGCATGCCCGAGACGAGGAAGAGCTGGTAGTCCATGGCCAGCCCGAACAGCACGCCCATGACGATGATCGGCGCGAAGCTGAGCACAGGTCCCGGGTCGTGCACGCCGAAGACCGCCGACAGCCATCCCCACTGGTAGATCGCGGTGACCGCACCGAGGGCCGCGAACAGCGAGAGCACGTATCCGGCCGTCGCGATGACCGGCACCAGGATCGAGCGGAACACCAGGATCATGATCAGCAGCGACAGCCCGATCACGACGACGAGATAGACCGGCAGGGCGTCCGCGATCTTCGCGGAGACGTCGATGTTCGCGGTCGTCGTGCCCGCGACCCCGAGCTCCACGTCCCCGTCGAGCGGGGACAGGCCGCGCAGGTCGTAGACGAGCTGCTCAGTCGACTCGCTCGAGGGGCCCTCGGCGGGCACGACCTGGAACACGATGATCGTGCCGTCGTCGGAGACCGCGACGGGCGCTGCGGCGACGACGTCGTCCTCCGCCACCAGGGTCGTCACGATCCCGGCCTCGGTCGAGGTCTGGTCGTCCTCCGCCACCGCCTCGGGGAAGGTCGCGACCACGAGCAGCGTGCCGTTCATGCCCGCGCCGAACTTCTCGGCGACGGTCGTGTACGCCCTGTACTGCGAGGAGTCGGTGGATGCCGACAGGCCGTCGGGCAACCCCAGGCGCATCGACAGCGCGGGGATCGCGATCACCAGCAGGGCCACGACGGCGATCCCCGCCCGCAGCACGGCGCGCCCGGTGCGCAGGGGCTTCGGCGTGACGGGCGCGTGGTCGGGGTGGCCGATGCGGGCCCGGGCGCGGCGGCCCAGCACCCGCAACCCCATCATGCCCAGCAGCGCGGGCGTCAGGCTGATGGCCACGAGCACCGCGATCGCGACGCAGATCGCGCCGACGGTGCCCATGACGCCCAGGAAGGGTATGCCGGTCACATTCAGCGCCAGCAGCGCCACGATCACCGTGGCGCCGGCGAAGACGACGGCGTTGCCGGAGGTGCCGCCCGCCAGTCCGATGGACTCGTGCACCGCCATTCCGGCCAGCAGCTGCCGCCGGTGCCGGTTCAGGATGAACAGCGCGTAGTCGATCCCGACCGCCAGGCCCAGCATGAGCCCCAGCACGGGCGTGACCGAGGCCATGTCGACAACGCTCGAGAACGCCATGGTGCCGGCGACGCCCACACCCACGCCCACGAGCGAGGTGACCAGCGGCGTGACGGCGGGGAGGAACGCCCGCAGCATGACGGCCAGCACGAGCCCGGCGATGATCACGCCCACGATCTCGCCGACCCCGATCAGGCCGTCGATCGACTCCGCGATGGTGGCCGAGTAGGTGACCTGGACGCCGTCGATGCCGGCGTCGTCGAGCATCGCGGCGATCTGCGTCTTCAGATCGCCGGAGAGGCTGTACTGGTCCTCGGTGAACGCGATCGTGCCGACCGCGGCCGTGCCGTCGTCGGAGACGGTCTGGATCTCGCTCGCCGCCTCCAGCAGCGTCCGGCCGTCGGCGACCTGCTGCGCCTGCGCGTCCAGGGACGCCTGGCTCTCGTCGATCGCCGTCTGCTGCGCGTCGAGCTGCGCGGTGGCCGTGTCGTCGGCCCCGGCGGCCTGCGCCTGCGCGATCGCGGCGTCCAGCTGCGCCTGGGCGGCGTCCAGCTGGGCCTGCGCGTCGTCGATCTGCGCCTGCGCGTCCGCGAGCTGCTGTGCCTGCGCGTCGCGTTCTGCCTCGACGTCGAACGGGTTCGAGACGCCCGCCACGCCGTCGACCGTGCCGACCTCGTCGAGCAGGTCTCCGATCGCTGCCTCCTGCGCGTCGGTGAACGCGTCGCCGTCGGTCGTGAACACGACGGTCGCGGTCGCACCGGCGAGATCCGGCATGGCCGTGGCGAGCTCGTCGCTGACGCGCTCGGTCTCGGTGCCGGGGATCGAGAAGCTGGAGGCCAGCGCGCCGCCGAACGCCGCATAGGCGCCGCCGGCCAGGCCCAGCACGACGATCCAGCCCAGGAGCACGATCCAGGCGCGTCGAGCGGCGAAGCGACCGAGACGATAGAGGAGGTTGGCCACGGCGAACCCTTCGAGCAGAGACATGGAGGCGTGACACGTCGGCGGGCCCGCCCAAATCTATCCGACAGATGTCGGCGAAACGGCGGGGACGACCGATTCACAGCAAACGATCGGGCGGGCCCGGCGTGCTGCCAGAATCACGGTATGGATCCGCGAGCGGCGCGCACGCGTCAGAGCCTGCAGGACGCTCTGCTCACACTGGCGCGAGAACGCCCCTTGGACGAGATCACCGTCGGCGACATCGCCGAGCAGGCGGGCGTGAACCGGTCGAGCTTCTACCAGCACTACTCCGAGAAGGAGACCCTGCTCGCCGACGCGCTCGAGCAGGCCCTCGACGAGGTCTCCGAGCAGCTCTTCGCCCGCGGGGTGCCGACGCCGGAGGGGATGCCGCAGGAGCTGCAGTCGTATCTGCAGCACCTCGCCGCCAACGCCTCGCTGTACCGGCGCGTGCTGGGCGAGCACGGCTCCGCCGTCGTGACCGCGCGGCTGCGCCGACGGGTGGAGAGGATCGTGTCGGACGCCGTCGGCGGCGCCGAGGCCTCTGCCTTCGACGGCATCCCGCTCGACGTGGTCGCCGCGGGCCTGGCCGGCACGGCGATCGGCGTCATCGCGGCGTGGCTGTCGCGGGAGCCGCTGCCGCCGGTGGACGTGGCGGCGGACTGGCTCCGGCGCGTGCTCATCGGGCCCGGCGCGCCCGTCGTGGAGGCGGGCCGATGAGCCCGCGGCGGACCCCCGCCGCCATCGACGGCGCCGTGCTGATCACCGGCAACGCAGACGACGTGCTGACCGCCCTCGTCGCGGCGGCCCGCCGTGACGGCGTGGCGCTCGTCGATCCGCACGCCGGTGCGGCGCAGCCGCGGGCGATCGTCGGCATCGCGGCGGTGCGCACCCCGTCGCATTCGACGCTCGCCGTCGGCATCCGCACGCTCGACGCGCACACAGCGTTGCTCGAGCCGGACGCGGCCCGCCTGGTCATCGCGGTGCGGCAGAAACTGACGATCACGCCCGAGCGGCTGCTCGGACCGCTCGTGAACGAGATCCTGTTCCAGGTGTCGGTGGCAACCGGCGGGCTCGCGGGCGCCCGTCGCCTGCGTCGCGCCCGCGCGCGGTTCGGCGCGGCGCTGCTGGACGCGGCGGGGCTGCACGTGCTGCGCATCGGCCGCATGCGCTCGCGCCGACCGAGCTGAGGCGTGCTTGCGCGGGCGCGTCTAGCCGGCCAGTCGTCGCCGGGCCGGGGTGGGGCTCGCGGTGACCAGGATGGGCAGGTGGTCGCTGAGTCCCTGCGGCAGCGTGCGCACCCCGGCGATGTCGAAGCCGGCGGAGGTCGCGAAGTCGTAGTGCCCGCGGAAGAAGCGGTACCGCGTGTAGGTACGCGTGTCGCTGAGCGTCAGCTCGTAGCCCTGGTCGCGCACCCGCTGACCCAGCTTCTCCTTGAACATCGGATAGTTGTAGTCGCCCACCATGAGCGCCGGCAGGCCCGGCCCCAGATCCTGCAGCGCAGCCAAGGCCGTGCGGATCTGATGCCGGCGGAGGGAGTTCAGCGCGGTCAGGGGCGCGGCGTGGAACGAGGCGACGATGAACTCGTGGCCGTCGTCGATGTCGAACAGCCGCACTCCCAGCATCCGCTCCTCGGCGGGCTTGAGCACCCGGTCGTGGAGCGACTTCTTCAACGAGATCGCCCGTACCTCGCCCAGCCGGAACGCGCTGGCGCGGTAGTAGACCGCCAGACCGAGCCGGTTTCGCTGCGTGGCCTCGGCCAGCTGCAGGCCGGCGAGGAACTCCGGGATCTCCGAGGTGTCGGCCTCCTGCAGGCACAGCACGTCCGCGCCGTGCGCATCGACGAGCTCCCCCAGCTCGACGGCCGCGCGATGCTTGCGCAGGTTGTATGAGATCACCTTCATCGTGGTCTCACGATAGCCCGCGACCGTGACCGGCCCATGACCTCTTGAGGAACGCCCAGGTCACCGCGGCTCACGCCGTGCGCGGGTCTGCGCGGCCCGGGCGGCGAGCAGTCCGTCGGCCGGATAGCCCACCTCGGCGAGGGTGAGCCCGCGGGCGGCGAGCACGGTGAACGCGCTCGTGCGGGTGACCTCCTCGCGCAGCCGCACGACGTCGGCGACGCCCAGCCGACCGGAGCCGACCGCGACGCAGGCTCCGACGAGCGCGCGGACCATGCTGTGGCAGAACGCGTCCGCCGTCACCTCGGACACCAGCACGCCGTCCGCCTGGCGGCGCCAGCCGAACGCGAGCAGCGTGCGGATGGTCGTGGCCTCCTCCCGCGGTCTGCAGTACGCCGCGAAGTCGTGCAGCCCGATCAGCGAGCGCGCCGCGGCGTCCATCGCCTCTTCGTCGAGCACGCCGCGCACGCTCGTGGTCCGTGCGCGCTCGAGGGGGTCGTAGCCGCTGACCTCGTCGATGACGCGGTACTCGTAGCGACGCCAGACGGCGGAGAAACGGGCGTCGAAGCCTTCGGGCGCGACGCTCGTCCGCGACACCGTCACGTCGGGGTACGGTCCGAGCACGCCCCGGACCCGGTGCGCGAGGTCGGCGACCGGATCGCCGCCGCGACGCCGGGAGAGGAGGCGCGCGCGCTGGTCGTCGTCCAGGTCGAGGTGGGCGACCTGGCCGCTCGCGTGCACCCCGGCGTCGGTGCGGCCGGCCACGACCAGCCGCGGGTCGCCGCCGAGGACGCGGGCGAGGGCGGTCTCGAGCAGACCCTGCACGGTGCGCAACCCCGGCTGCCGCGCCCAGCCGCGGAACTCGGTGCCGTCGTAGGCGATGTTCAGACGGATCCGCACGCGTTCAGCCTAGCCACCGGCCGAGGAGGAACGACGTGGAGGGGGCGGAGAGGGACCTGCCCGGCGCTTCGGGTCCGCCATGAGACAGCATCCGCCCCGCAACCACGTTGTGTGCTCTCACGTTACGGGGCCGGCGGGCCGAACGGGGGATCTTGCCGGAGTCTTGTCGAGATCCTGTCGGAACGACGGAACCCGCGTGGTCGAGCGTCCACGCGGGTTCCGTTGCGAGCGCGGCGGACTACTCCGACTTCTCCTCGGCGGTCTCGGCCTCCGGCTCGACGGCCTCCGGCTCGGCGGTCTCGGCCTCCGGCTCGACAGCCTCCTCGACCTCGGGCTCGGCGACCTCCGCCTTCTTGGCCGGCGTCGACGCCTTCTTCTTGACCACGGGCTCGAGCACGAGCTCGATCACCGCCATCGGGGCGTTGTCGCCCTTGCGGTTGCCGACCTTGGTGATGCGGGTGTAGCCGCCCTCGCGCTCGGCCACGAGCGGCGCGATCTCGGTGAACAGGACGTGCACGACCTCCTTGTCGCCGATGACCGACAGCACCCGGCGGCGAGCGTGCAGGTCGCCGCGCTTGGCGAAGGTGATCAGCCGCTCGGCCAGCGGGCGCAGGCGCTTGGCCTTGGTCTCGGTGGTCTTGATGGACTTGTGCGTGAACAGCGCCGCGGCGAGGTTCGCGAGCAGCAGACGCTCGTGCGCGGGGCCGCCTCCGAGGCGGGGACCCTTCGTGGGCTTAGGCATTTCTCAATACTCCAGATCGAAACGTTCGGGTGCGGGCCTGATCAGGCGTTCTCGTCGTCGTAGCCGCCGTAGAAGTGGGCGCCGTCGAAGCCGGGCACCGAATCCTTCAGCGACAGGCCGAGCGAGATCAGCTTGTCGCGCACCTCGTCGACCGACTTCTGCCCGAAGTTGCGGATGTTCATCAGCTGCGTCTCGGAGAGGGCGACCAGCTCCGAGACGGTGTTGATGCCCTCGCGCTTGAGGCAGTTGTACGAACGCACCGACAGGTCGAGGTCCTCGATGGGCATCGACAGCTCGTTGGTCAGGACCGTCTCGACCGGCGCGGGGCCGATCTCGATGCCCTCGGCCTCGACGTTGAGCTCACGGGCCAGGCCGAACAGCTCGGTCAGGGTGCGACCGGCCGAGGCGACGGCGTCGCGCGGCGAGATCGCCGACTTGGTCTCCACGTCCAGCACCAGCTTGTCGAAGTCGGTGCGCTCGCCGGCGCGGGTCGCATCGACGCGGTAGCTGACCTTGAGCACCGGCGAGTAGATCGAGTCGATCGGGATCTGCCCGGCCTCGGCGTACTCGTTGCGGTTCTGGGTGGCCGACACGTAGCCGCGACCGCGCTCGATGGTGAGCTCGAGCTCGAAGCGGGCGGTGTCGTTGAGGGTCGCGATGACCAGTTCCGGGTTGTGCACCTCGACGCCGGCGGGCGCGGAGATGTCGGCCGCGGTGACCTCGCCGGCGCCGGTCTTGCGCAGGTAGGCGGTGATGGGCTCGTCGCGCTCGCTGGAGACGACCAGCTGCTTGATGTTGAGGAT
>JASGDW010000219.1:0-2927 GCA_047606965.1 Microbacterium sp. | reverse complement strand
CGCCCAAGCCGGGGCTCGTGCGCGTCGGCGACACCGGCCGCGCGATCGAGGGGGAGCTGTGGCGTCTCGCGCCGGCCGCGCTCGGCGAACTCCTTGCCCAACTGCCCGCCCCCATGACGCTGGGTGCCGTCGAGCTCGGTGACGGACGCCGGGTCGTCGGTTTCGGCTGCGAGCCGTCCGCGCTGGCCGACGCCGCCGACATCACGGTCCACGGCGGGTGGCGTGCCTACCTCTCCGGCCTGGAGGGTCAGCGTGCGGTGTAGCCGCCGTCGACGACCAGCTCGGCGCCGGTGACGGACGCGGCGTCCTCTGAGGGGAGGAACGCGGAGGCCGCGGCGATCTCGTCGGGCGACGCGAACCGCCCCGCCGGATGCGCCCGCTCGACGAGATCGCGGACGTCCTCGTGCCCGGTGAACTGCTGCTGGGTCACGCTCCGCGGTGCTGCATGTGCCGACTGGGCGTCATCTCCGGTGACGACACAGATCTCGTTGCGCAGACGCATTCCGTTCGCCCCTCCCCGATGTGGTATGCCCCGGCAAGAGGACGACCGGGGAGAGAGGGGGTCTTGGGTCCACGACGTGTCGTCAGTTGGGACGACGGATTCGCATCATCCTGTCGACGACAGATGGGCCGGCCGGCGGATCAGCGCGCGTGCGCGTCGGCGACGTCCAGTGCGCGGTCGATGATCGCCAGGCCTTCGCACAACTCGTCCTCCGTGATCACGAGCGGCGGCGCGACGTGCGCACGGTTGAAGTGCGTGAACGGCCACAGGCCGGCCCGCTTGCACGCCGCCGCGAACTCCGCCATCGGTGCGGCATCCGCCCCGGACGCGTTGAACGGCACGAGCGGCTCGCCGGTCTCGCGGTCGCGCACCAGCTCGACGGCCCAGAACAGGCCCGCGCCGCGCACGTCGCCGACCGAGGGATGCCGCTCCGCCCACTCGGCCAGGGTCGGGGCGACGACGCGCTCGCCGAGGTCGCGCACCCGCTGCAGGATGCCGTCGCGCTCGAACACCTCGAAGGTTGCCACGCCCGCGGCGCACGCCAGCGGGTGACCGGAGTAGGTCAGCCCGCCCTGGAACACGCGGTCGTCGAAGAACCGCGACACCTCGTCGGAGATCACCACGCCGCCCAGCGGCACGTAGCCAGAGTTCACGCCCTTCGCGAAGGTCACGAGATCCGGCACGACATCGTGCGCGTGGAAGGCGAACCACTCGCCCATGCGGCCGAACCCGACCATGACCTCGTCGAGGAGGAGCAGGATGCCGTAGCGATCGCAGATCTCCCGCACGCCCGCGAGGTAGCCCGGCGGCGGAACGAGCACGCCGTTCGTGCCGACCACGGTCTCGAGGAGGATCGCCGCGATCGTCGCGGCGCCCTCCAGCACGATCACCTGCTCGAGGTGCTCCAGCGCGCGCCCGGTCTCCTGCTCCGGGCTCTCGGCGTGGAACGGCGAGCGGTACGGGTAGGGCCCGAAAAAGTGCGCGACAGAGGTGTCCCCGGGCAGATTCTGCCACCGCCGCGGGTCGCCGGTGAGGGTGATCGCGGTGGTCGTGTTGCCGTGGTAGCTGCGGTAGGCCGACAGTACGGTGCGGCGTCCGGTGAACGCCCGCGCCATGCGCACCGCGTTCTCGTTCGCGTCCGCGCCGCCGTTGGTGAAGAACACCTTCTGGAACGGCTCGCCCGCGACCTCGACGATGCGCCGGGCGAGCTCGCCGCGCACGTCGTTGGCCATCGCCGGCTGGATCGTGGCCAGGCGCCCGGCCTGCTCCTGGATCGCCGCGATCAGATCCGGATGCTGGTGCCCCAGGTTCAGGTTGATCAGCTGCGACGAGAAGTCGAGGTAGCGGTTGCCGCGGTAGTCCCAGAACACCGCGCCCTCCCCGCCGGCGACCGGCAGCGGGTCGATCGCGCCCTGCGCGCTCCAGGAGTGGAACACGTGGCCGCGGTCGTTCGCGCGCACGTCGGCCTCTGCATCCGCCTGAGTGTGGATGGTGGTGTCGGTCATGTGCGGGCCCTTCAGTGGTTGCTGGGGAAGCCGAGGTCGATCTGCGACTCGTCGGGGTCCGGCCAGCGCGAGGTCACGACCTTGCTGCGCGTGTAGAAGTGGATCGACTCGGGACCGTAGATGTGCGAGTCGCCGAACAGCGAGCCCTTCCAGCCGCCGAAGGAGTATGCGCCGACCGGCACCGGGAGCGGAACGTTGACCCCGACCATGCCGACCTCGACGTCGATCTCGAAGCGGCGGGCGGTGCCGCCGTCGCGGGTGAAGATCGCCGTGCCGTTGGCGAACGCGTTCGCGTTGACGAGCCCGACGGCCTCGTCGTAGCTGCCGACACGGACGACCGAGAGTACCGGGCCGAAGATCTCCTCGTCGTAGACGCGCATGCCGGGCCGAACGTGGTCGATCAGGCTCGTGCCGAGGAAGAACCCGTCGCCCTCGAAGGCCACGGCCGTGCCGTCGACCACGACGGTGGCGCCCTCGCCGGCGGCGCCGGTGACGTAGGAGGCGACCCGGTCCCGGTGTTCGCGGCTGATGAGCGGGCCCATCTCGCTCGCCGGGTCGATGCCTGGGCCGATCCGCAGACCGCGCATGCGCTCCGCGACCTTCGCGGCAAGCGCATCGGCGGTGTGCTCGCCTACCGCGACGAGCACGGAGATGGCCATGCAGCGTTCGCCGGCCGAGCCGTAGGCCGCCGAGACGGCGGCATCGGCCGCGCCGTCGAGATCGGCGTCCGGCATCACGACCATGTGGTTCTTGGCGCCGCCGAGCGCCTGCACCCGCTTGCCGGCCGCTCCCGCGCGCTCGTAGATCGCGCGGGCCACCGGCGTCGAGCCCACGAAGCTGATCGCGCGCACCTCGGGGGCGTCGAGGATCGTGTCGACGGCCACCTTGTCGCCGTGCACCACGTTGAGCACGCCCGCCGG
>JASGDW010000218.1:0-5542 GCA_047606965.1 Microbacterium sp. | reverse complement strand
GGAGCGGCTGGGCACCGCTGTGGCGATGATCAGCCACGACCTGGGGCTCGCGGCCAGCTATGCCGACGAGGTGCTGGTGATGTATGCGGGTCGCGCGGTCGAGCACGCCGAGACCGGCACGCTGTTCGGGCATGTCCGGATGCCGTACACCAAGGCGCTCCTGGGCGCGATCCCGCAGTTGAGCGCGCGCCCGCATTCGCTGCTGGCGGTGATTGGCGGTCACCCGCCCGATCTGGCCCGGTTGCCGTCCGGATGCGCGTTCCGCCCGCGGTGCCCGCGTGCCACGGAGACGTGCGCGGCGCGCCCGGAGCTGATCGAGCACGAGCAGGGGCACTGGTATGCCTGCTGGCATCCCGTGCATGGCGACGCCATGGAGCGTCCTTCGGAGGGGATGCCGGCCTCGGGCGCTGTCGGCGATGCCCATCTGCTGACGTCCGGCCCGCCGGCACCGGCGGCGACCGGCCCGCTCGTCCCCTGTGAAGACCTCGTCCCGGTCAGAGGAGAGCGCGCATGAGCATAACCGTCGATCGCCGCGCCGGCACGGACGAGGTCGTGCTGCGGGTCTGCGATCTCGTGCAGGAATATGTGAGTCGAGGACCGGGCGGGACGAAGGAGGGCGTCGTCCATGCCGTCTCCGGCATATCCTTCGAGCTCGGTGCGGGCCAGACCCTCGGGATCGTGGGCGAGACGGGGTCGGGAAAGTCCACGCTCGCTCGCGCCATCATCCAGGCCGAGCGGCCCGCCTCGGGCGAGGTGTGGTTCAAGGGCCGCAACATCGTCGGCCTGGGCTCCCGTCAGCTGCGACGCGCCCACGCCGACATCCAGATGGTCTACCAGGATCCCTTCGGCTCGCTGAACCCGCGCTGGCGGGTCGAGGACGTGGTCGCGGAGCCCCTGCTCGGTCACACGAGGCTGCCCCGCGCCCAGCGGCGCGCTCGGGTGCGCGAACTGCTCGACCTCGTCGGACTCGACCCCGATGTCTACCTGCGTCGTCGGCCGAGCGAGCTCTCCGGCGGGCAGGCGCAGCGCGTCGCGATCGCGCGGGCGATCGCGCTGGAGCCGGCTCTGATCATCTGCGACGAGGCGGTCTCGTCGTTGGACGTGCTCATCCAGGCGCAGGTGCTCAACCTCTTCGAGAAGCTGCGCGCCGAGCTGGGGCTGTCGTACGTGTTCATCGCGCACGACCTGGCCACCGTGCGTCAGATCAGCGACAAGGTCGCCGTCATGCACCTGGGGCAGCTGGCCGAGATCGGACCGTCCGAGCAGCTGTACCGGCATCCGCTGCACCCTTACACGAAGGCGCTGCTGGACTCGGTCCCGGGCCTGGACCCCGAGACCGGCGTCGTCCGCCGCCCGGTGCCGTTGCAGGGCGAGCCGCCCTCGCCGCTCGCCCCGCCCAGCGGATGCCGCTTCCGCACGCGCTGCCCGCGCGCGCAGGCGGTGTGCGCCGAGATCGCGCCGCCGCTGACCGAGCATGACCCCGGCCACCTCGCCGCCTGCCACTTCCCGCTCGATGCCGTGAGCCCCGGCGCATGAGCCCCTTCCCCCGGTTCGGCGCCTGTTCCTGAGGATGGCGCCTCATCTTCCTGTAGCCATCGTCCGGAAGTGGCGCCATCCCGGGGCGGGGTGCGGAGGGCCGTGCTCACCACGGAGTCCGCCCGGACGCACGCCCACGGTCGAGGAACGCCCCGTGCGCCTTCGGCCGGTCAGGATCCGGCGACGTAGGTGAGCGCGTTCTTGTACTCGCCGATCGGGATCACGCCGACCGGGACCGGATCCAGGCTCACGCGCACCCGCAGCAGCTGCCGCACGGCCTCCTCGGCCGCCGCCAGGCTCTCGTCGCGGGCGCGCTCGTCGACGCCCGGCCGCACCTCGACCTGCAGGGGTATCGGGTCGTCGAAGCGCACCTGGTCGGCGGTCTGCTTGCGGATGCGCATGGCGCCGGTCAGATACGCCGAGGACGTGTCCAGCACGACGTCGCGGATGGCCGTCGGGTACACGTTCATCGCCTTGAAGATGAGCATGTCGTCGGTGCGGCCGATGCAGCGCACCGTGGGCGAGGTGCGCCCGCACGGGCAGCCCACCGCGACGACCCGGAGCTGGTCCCGCGAGCGGAAGCGGGCGACGGCGGACGCCTCACGGGTGAGCGTCGTGTACACGGCTTCGCCGGTGGCGCCGGGCTCCCAGGGGACGTGCTCCCCGGTGACGGGATCGATGAGCTCCACGAGAACGTCCGGCGCCGCCGTGAAGTGCATGCCGTTGCCCTGCGAGCACTCGGCCCACATCGCCGGCAGCACGTCGCCCAGGCCCATCAGCTCGCTCACGCGGGTCGCCCCCCACGCGTCCAGCATCCCCTGCCGGAGGTGCGGCACCCCCGCCCCGGGCTCGCCGCCCGCGATGATCGTGCGCACCGAGAGCTCGCGGGCGGGGCGGCCGAGCTCCTGCTCGCATCGTCCGGCGAAGTGGGTCACGAACGACGCCGTGCCCACCAGCACGTCCAGCTGCAGTCGCTCCATCGACAGCGCCATGCGCGAGGTCGTCTGCCCGCCGATCCATGCGAGCGCGCCGCCGGCGCCGCGGATGCCGTCGGCGTAGGGCAGCCCCCCGGCGACGATCGCCATGCCGGTCGTGTGGGCGACCCGCCTGCCCGGGGCGACGCCGGCGGTGCGGTAGGCGTTGGCGATTCCCGCGGTCCAGCGGCGCAGATCGTTCGCGGTGAGGCCGAAGAACACCGGCGTGCCCGTCGTGCCGGACGAGCTCGTGAGCTGCACCAGCTCGTCAGGGTCGACGAGCTGGAACGCGCCGAGCGGCCGGCCGGGCGCGACCTCGGCCTGCGCGGCGCGGAGGTCCTCCTTCGTGGTCAGCGGCACCAGGGCGACGTCGTCGAGGCTGCGCAGGCGCGTCGGCGCATCCCGCAGCCGGTCACGCCAGAGGTCGTGGGTCCGCAGCCGCGCGAGCAACCGGGTGAAGTCCGCGAGCTGCTGCTCGTGCAGGCGGGCTTGCGGCATGGTGTCCACCCGGGGGGCGAACAGTTCTTCGGCGAGCGCCGTGGTGGTTGCCGGCATGCGGAGGCCTTCCTCGGAGGCGGAGGCGCCGTCAGGGCGCCGCCGCCTCCTACTATCGGCGTCCGGCACCCGGTGAGGGGCCTCGCTTCCGCAGCACGGAACCGTTCGGCGGGCGCGTCGCTCACGCACGGCGGGTGAGGGCTCGTGAGATCTGCGTGGCCGCGGTGCGCACCGGGTCGAGGTAGTCCTCGAGGTGGTGGCCCGTCAACGCCAGCACGACCCCGACCGAGCCGACGACACGGTCCTGGTCGTCGTAGACCGGTGCGGCGACACCGCCGGTGGTCTCGGTCACCTGCCGCGCGGTGACCGAGACCTGCGTCGCGCGGATCAGGTCGAGCTCCGTGCGCAGCACGTCCGGGTCGGTCTCGGTGAAACGGGTGTAGGACGCGAGCGGCCCCCGCAGGTACTCCTCCGTCAGCCGGGCGTCGGCGTAGGCGAGCAGCACCCGGCCGGGGGAGGTGACGTGCAGCGGCATCCGTCCGCCCATGCGGTTGCTGCGTATGCCGCTGCGCGCGCTGCGCAGCGCCTCGACGTAGACGCTGTCCGAGCCCTCGCGGATCGAGAGGTGCACCACCGCGACCCGCAGCAGCCGGTGCAGTCGCAACAGGGCGGGCAGCGCGCTCTCGCGCAGCCGCAGGGCCGGGCTGGACGCGGTGGCCAGCTCGAACAGCTTGGTGCCCAGCTCGTATCGGCCGTCGTCGACGCGTGTGACGGCGCCCCAGTCGAGCAGCTCGTGCAGCAGTCGGTGCGTCGTGGTCATGCTCAGACCCGACCGCCGGCTGATCTCGGCGGTGCTCAGCGGGAGCCGCGAGGTCCCGAACACGTCGAGGACCGCCAGCGCCCTGCCGGCGGCGGTGATCCGGGTGCTCTCGGCTCCGCGCGCATCCTCCGACACCGGATCTTCCTTTCGACCGCGCGCCCCGCGGCACGTGAGATCGTTACGACGCTAACGGGCTGCTCGGCCGCCGCGCCCGCCCTTCCGTCAGGCGGCACACCCGAGGTCTCGTCGTCGGGCGCGTGCCTAGCATCGGGTACGCGCTCCTACGCCGTCACCACCGGAGGCCGCCCATGTCGATTATCGCGATCGTGGAGTTCAGGATCCGCGCCGACCGCCGCGGGCAGGCGCATGCCCTGTTCGCGACGATGCTCGCGCAGACCAGCACGTTCGCGGGAGCGGAGCGCATCGAGTGGATCCAGGACCGCGAGGATCCGGAGGCGTGGACGATCTACGAGGAGTGGGCCAGCCCCGAGGCGGAGCTCGCCTACCGCGGGTTCCGTGCGGCGGAGGGTGCCGTCCCGGAGCTCGCCGAGGTGCTGGCCGCAGCGCCGTCGCTGCGTCGCTTCGATCTGCTGGCGGGCAGCTGAACGCTCCCGGGCCGACGCCCGCCGGGTGCGCGTGCAGCGGGGCTGCGCCGTCGCGAACCCGTCGATCGGGATGTGCGGTGACCCGCCGGAAGCCGGGCGTGCGGTGCCGCGGGCTCAGCGTCGGTGCGGGCGGAGCTCGACCAGCAGCGCGCGCGGCGACAGGCGGCGCAGGCAGCCGAGCCAGACCCCGGCGCCGTAGGCGAGGTCGTCGAGCCTGCGCAGGAGCAGGAACCGCACCGGGTCGAGGTCGGCGCGGGTGCGGCGACGTTCGATCTCGGCATCCGCCATGGCCAGGGCACCCACGACCAGCCGCGCCCGCCGCGAGGCCACGCACGCGACGGCCGCCACCGGCCACCAGTGCCGCAGCGCGAGCGCGGACAGCTGAGACACGGCGGAGACGATCCCGCCAGCGGTGAGGCGCAGCGCCAGCCCGGTACGGCCGTGCATGGCCTGCGGCAGCCGGCGCCGCAGCCGCCATCCGGCGGCCAGCGAGATCGCGACTGCGACCGGCAGCGACCACCTCCGGCCGGCCAGCAGCGCCAGGAGCACGCCCGCCGACCACGGTCGCAGGATCGCCGGGGGGATCGCTCGCGGGTGGTCGGCGGCGAGGTCGGCGGCGCCGGTGCCGTAGAACAGCTTGCGCGCGAACCACGGCCGCAGGCGGTCGCGGTGCGTGTGAGCCGCGCTCACCCGCGGCTCGTACCGCACGCGCCGGCCCTCGGCATCCAGCCGCCAGACCAGGTCGACGTCCTCGGCCACGCGCCAGCCCTCGGCGAAACCTGCGCCGAGCGCATCCCGGCGTGCGATGAGGCACGTGCCGGAGAGCCACGACACGGGCGAGCGCGGGCGCACGAGCGCCGGGCGGCCGCCGAGGTCGAGCGAGGAGCGGGCGCTCTCGTAGCGCGAGATCCAGCTCGTGGCATCGTCGCCGACGATGCGCGGGCCCACCAGCGCCAGCCCGGGATCGGCGAAGTGCCGCAGCAGCAGGCCGAGCGCGGCGGAGTCGACGACGGCGTCGGAGTCGACGAACGCGACGAACGGGGTGCGGACGCGGGCGAGTCCCGCGTCGCGCGCCGCGGCCGGGCCCGCGTTGCGTGCGAGCACCACGAGCT